>NZ_JAVVFL010000008.1:0-25435 GCF_032250635.1 Sulfurimonas sp. | reverse complement strand
CTTTGAGAGTGCTACTATGACTTTGTCTCCAACATCATGTCCGTAAGTGTCGTTTACCATCTTAAAGAAGTCTACATCAAGCATCATAACGGCATAGGTGTCATTATTTCTAGTTGCCTGACTCATTATTTTGTCAATTACCTCTTCTAGGAATCTTCTATTATAAAGACCCGTCATGCCGTCTCTAAGAGAGGTGTCTCTTAACTTCTCCATAAGTATCTGGCTCTCTATAACAGGCTTCGCCGCCTCTAGATAGTGTTTAATGCTTGAGATGTTTTTCTTCATCTTCTCAACTTCGTCTCTATCCTCGGATGTCATAGAAACCGTTAAAGAGATATCATGGTTTATAGTAAAAGGAATACAGACATAATCTATATCAATAGCAAGACACGCCTGACAAAGATTTGGAAACTCTGTCGAGATTGTTACGCTGTTTGTTCTATGGGCTCTACACTCCATCGCGTTTTTGTTGGTCTTCTCGAAACAGATATTCTCCTCTTCGGTGCTATATATAAGTTTTCTTTCAGACGTTACATTGTTTACTTCGTAAAATGCAAAATGACCGACTTGGTACTTTAGCTTTAAAATATCAATAATTCTTGTATAGACTTCATCTTTAGAGCCGTCAAGTTCAATCGTCTTTTTAAACTTGTAGATGTCGGAGAGTTCGCTGATAATAGTTTTTGCTTCATAAAGCGGGTCGCTTGATGAGACACACCCCTGAGGTATAAATGTTGCAAGATTATATTTTATATCGCCAAAAGTCTCCTGCATTTTTCTAAAGAGCGAGTTCATCTGATCTACAACGCTTCTAGCATCTCCGCCTACTTTTGAGACAAAATTGTGTGTAAAATCTCCGCTATATGCTTTTTTAATACCGCTTTGCAGGTTTGAGAAAAGATTTAGATATGGGGTTACATAGTAGTTGATTAAGAAGAGAACTACCACTATAAAGAGCAGGTTTATTCCTAGAATTTTTAGGATAGTAAGCATTCCGCTGCTTCTCATATCGCTGATATCAAACTCCATACTGATGACGCCAAGAGTATCGCCTCTCTTTACATTGTGGCACGACATACAGTTTGTGTTATCCATGGGGGATGAGGCTTTATATGGAATAGTTACTCTTAGTATAGTATTTTTTGTGTTCTCAGTGATTTTTTGAACACCCTCACCGGTTCTTAAAACCTCTTTGTCTATCTCATCCCTGATTACTTCGTTGCTAAGACCCTCTCCGTATTGCTGAATAACATTTTCGCCTCTGGCAATCCAGAGAGATTTGATATTGTTGCTGGTAGCAATTTTGTCTAAAAAGTACTGTCTCTTGTCCATCATGTTGTTTACCATATGAGCGGTAAGTCCATCTTTTACAATGTTTGCAGCCAGTTGTGATTTCTCTACGGCACTGTTTATGCTGTACTCTCTAAAGTTAAGGGAGATATTGACAATAGTTGCAGCAGTAAGCCCAAGTAGCATAAATGTAACTATAAGTAAAAGTCTGGATTTTGTTTTCATGTAAATCGCTTTATATGGTAATTTATTTTTTATAATAGCTAAGTAAATATAAATTTAGTTTGAAATATCAGCTAATTATTCGACAGTTACGCTTTTTGCTAAATTTCTGGGCATATCGACGTCATTACCTAATCTTATAGATATCTCCAAAGACAATAACTGCAGAACAACCATCATCTCAAAAAACTCCAGCATGTAGTGGCTGCAAGCAGATATCTCTACAAAGTCGTCAGCCTTATCAAATGCTATCTGACTGATAGCGCAGATAGTAGAATCCCTTGCACTCAGCTCTTCAACGTTGCTTTTTGCCTTCTCATAATGGAGATGTTTAGGAAGCAGGGCAATTGTAAAGAGTTCAGGGTCGGCAAGAGCAATGGGACCGTGCTTCATCTCCCCCGCAGGATAGCCCTCCGCATGAAGGTAGGAGATCTCTTTTAGTTTCAGAGCTCCCTCCAGTGCCAACGGATAGAAAACATCTCTGCCGATAAAGAAAAAACCGTGACCGTGAAGATATCTTTTTGACAATCTTTTTATGCGTTCGTGCATATCGTCGTTTACTTTTACATGTGATGGAACTTCGCGAAGCAGTGAGATATGTGAGGATATTTCGCTCTTGCCAAGGGAGTTTTTGAGTTTTGCAATATAGAGGCTTAACATCCAAAAAACTGCAACCTGTGTTGCAAAAGCCTTTGTTGAAGCCACCCCTTTTTCTATGCCAGCTCTTGTTAAAATAGTAGCATCGGCTAATCTTACCATGGAGGAGTTGTCGACATTGCAGATAACCAAAGTTTTAAGTCCTGCCGCTTTTGCCATCTTGAGCGTTTCAAGCGTGTCGGCAGTCTCGCCGCTTTGAGAGATTACGACAAATAGCGTATCTTTTGTCATTATCGGTTCTCTGTAACGAAATTCGCTTGCAATCTCTAGTGAAGTTTTTATCTTTGAGTAGCGCTCAAATAGGTATGATGCGCTCATTGCAGCATGGTACGAGGTTCCGCATGCGCAGAGTTTTATCTCGTTTATGCCATCAAAGAGACTCTCCTCAAGCTCGTCAAATATAATCTCATCATCGCTTAGTCTTCCCATAAGAGTATCCGAGATTACAACGCTCTGCTCATAAATCTCTTTTTCCATAAAAAATCTGTAGCCATCTTTTTGAGCTAGAAGTTTGTTCTGAGTAAGGGCGCTAAATTTAGGCTCTTTTTTGGTTCCATCTTTGTCAAAAATAGCTATTGTTTCAGGAGTTACATAGCCATAATCTCCGTCTTCAAAATAGTTGACGCTTTGGCAGTGTCCGATGAGAGGCGTGTCTGAAGATGCAAAATACTTCTCATTCTCACCGTTTACTCCAACAAGCATCGGTGAGCCGTGTTTTGCAAAGAAGATTGTCTCTGGTTCATTTTTTGTAACAAGCAAAATTGCGTAAGCGCCGTGAAGCTCGCCTATGGTCTTTGCAAAAGCTTCAAAACTGTTTTTGGCACTCTTTTGATTTTTCTCAAACTGATGCACAATGACCTCGGTATCTGTTTGGCTTAAAAATGTAACACCGTTTGTTTGGAGCTCTTTTTTGAGCGTTGCGTAGTTTTCAATGATACCGTTATGAACAACATAAGATGATTCGCCTAAGTGCGGATGCGCGTTTAACTCTGTCGGTTTTCCGTGTGTAGCCCATCTTGTATGCCCGATACCGATTGCAAAACCCTCTGTTTTAAAATCTTTTGTCTTCTCTTGAAGGTTGATAAGTTTTCCGACCGCTTTGTAGTTAGAAAATTTTCCATTCTCCAAAACTGCAATTCCCGCAGAGTCATATCCGCGATACTCAAGCTCTTTAAGCCCGTCTAATAAAATCTCTTTTGTATTTTTTTGCCCAAGATATCCCACAATTCCGCACATAATATATACCCTTAATTTTACTTTGTAAAATGAAGGAAACCCTTCATTAATTTAAACGATGACGGAAGTAATTCCGCCATCTACGCTAGCCGCTATGGCACTGAAGCTTGGCGCTATCACGCCAGATTTTATAGTTTTTTCGTTAAAAGTGTATAAATTTTCTCGACATTATTGCATATATCGTTTTGTTTTTCTATTAAGAAGCTGTCTCTTACTTTATGTTTAGTGCTGTGAATCTTTGCGGTGACTATGTTTATGCCAAGCTCTTCAAAACACTCCATGATGTAAGCCAAAAGACCTTTTTGGTTTTGGGTGTTGATTGTAACCTCTGCATGGGTGAGTGAGTGTTCACAATCGACGCCTATCTCATCTTCATGGATAGTTACATCTTTTAGTTTTATATGTCTGCTCATATCAAAAGCGTTGTTGATTATATTTTCTATATGAATGGTCTCATTTTCATCCACATGCTCAATAAACTCTATTTTAAAATATTTTACGCCCTCAAAAAGCGTAAATATCTCCATGGAGGCAACATCAAGGTGGCTTAGAGATGCCAAAAGATAACCGATATTTAGCGGAATTTTTCTGTAAATCTCTATAACCAAAGAGCTTTGCGAATGAATAGAAAAGTCATACTCTTTTGTTTGGGACGCTTTTTTTGCAATCTCTATAATATCATGCGGCGTATGTTTAAAGAAGAAGAGATTTGACTCAACCCTAAGAAGTTTGCTTTGTAAGAGTTTTGGCAGCTCTGTAAACTCTTGAAGTTTGGCTAAGCGCTTTTCTATATTTAATCTCTTGGATGCGTCTGTTATTCTGCCTAGGTTTTGGGCGACTTCAAGCGCATTTGTGTAGAGTTCTCGCAAAAGTTTTGAGGTAAAAGAGTTATAGACTCCTTCGCCGACACCGTTTATGTCTGCGTAAGTGAGGACATAGAGAAGTTGCAGATTTTTGACATCTCCCACGTTTGACATAAATTTATAGAGCGTCTTTTCGTTGTGTATGTTTTCTCTTAGCGCTACATTGCTCATGGTCACATGGTGTTTTACTAAAGTAACGCATCTCTCTCTATCCTCTTCTTTTAGTTTCATCTTCGTAGTAAATGGAGTGATAAGTTTGGCGCCCACCTCGCTGTGATCCTGAACTCTCCCCTTTCCGCTGTCATGAAAGAGCGTTACAATCTTTAGCAAAAGCCTCTCGTCGCTGTTAAACTCATCGTAGAGTTTTTTTATAAAAGGCTCCTTAATGTTTTCCAGCGCTTCGACGCATTTAATGGAGTGAATATCTACGGGATAGTGATGGTAACCGTCAAATTGCGGCAGGTGAAGAACCTTTTTAAAAGCGCCAAAGAGATGATGAAGCACCCCCGCATCGTAAAAAAGTTTTAAAAAGCTGTACATGTACCTTTTTTTGAAGAGCTCTTTTAAAAGAGAGTATGTTTTGGCTTGAAGAGGGTGTGATACTTTTACGTAGGTAAATTGACGCAAAAACCCTGCATCGAAATGGTACGGCTTATCTTCAAGCGAAACTAAAATTTCAAGAAGTTTATTGAGCGGCTGGATAGGCAGATTGTAGGACGCGTAGACTCTCTCTTCAAGGCTATAAATCCCTCTGCTTAGACGATTTTTTCTAAAGTTGCCCAGCTGTGACATGTCGGCGATATAGGGACGAATCATCTTTTTTACAAAAATTTGCGTAAAGTTGCTTATGCGCCACTGCGCTTCAAGAACTTTTGTGACCATCTTTTGTTGGTTTTTAAACCCCAAAAGGCGGCTCACCTCAGGAATAAGCTCCAAAAGAAGCCTATCCTCTTGTTTTTTTGTAATAAGATGCAGAGCGCTTCTTGTGCGAAAAAGCAGCTCCAGCGCCATTCTATACTCTCTGTACTCCTCATCTAAAAAGAGAGAGCCTGCCAAATCCTTGAGCGTTGAGACTCCGTAGATGGTGTGGGCAATCCAAAATATAAAGTTGGAGTCGCGAAGTCCGCCCACGCTCTCTTTGATGTTTGGCTGCATGGAGGTCGGATATTTTTTGCGTCTAGCCTGCGCCTCCGTAATCTTTGCTAAAATAAACTCTTTTTGGTTATGCAAACGGATTTTATTTAGCTCTTTGCCACTCTCATGCCATGTAAGAGTAGAACCGGTTACAAACCTAGCTTCCATCAATGCCGTTCTGATGGTAATATCCTCTTTGCTTGCCGCAAAAAGATCACTTACCTCATGAACTCTATGTCCAAGTTTTAGCCCTGCATCAAGAGCAAGATAGAAAAATTTCTCAATTATAAGCTGATTGTTGAAGCCGTCTACTTTCTCGTAAACTATAAGCAAATCTACATCACTGTGAACACAGAGCTGTTCACGCCCGTAACTCCCAAGTGCCACAATCGCTATGGGAATGGAGCTTCTCATGGGAAGATAGTTTCCAAAGATGCGCCTTAGAACTGTTTTGTACATCAAAGAGATTATGGAGTCGAGCTGCTTTGTGTGGCGGACTAAAAAATCTTTTCCCTGATTTTTTACAAAGAGTTCGCCAAGCGAGGTTTTATACTCATGAATGAAGGCTTTAAAGAGTTTGGAGAGTTCAAAATCACTGCCGTTCTTTTCAATTAAATCTTCAATTTGCAGTATTAAATCCAAAGCAGATATCCTAATTTTTTTATTATTATAGTCAAATTACCCATTTTTGATATAATCGCTAAGATTAAAATTTAAGCATAGGAAAATATAACATGACGATAACAAAGAAAGTAACATTTATAGCAAAAAAAGATGGCGTAGAGAAGATGAAAGAGCTTTTGAGTGCAATGGTTAAGCCCTCTAAAGCAGAAGACGGATGTATTTTTTACGATATTTTTCAGTGCAAAGCTAGACCCGAGAAGTTTTTTGCAGTAGAGACTTGGAGAGACGAAGCGGCACTTGATGGGCATAAATCAACTGAACACTATAAAATCTACAAATCAAGTTATGAGCCGTATTGTGAAGACAAATACAGCGATGAGTTAGAGGTTTTGGGGTGGTGATTTGAAAAACAATGTGAAGGAATTGTGTGATATTAAAGCAAATTGATGATAAATCAAAACAGATAGAAACTCTTAGAGAATTGCTTGCTAAAAGTAAAAGTGAAGCACAGAAAAAGTTGATAGATGCTGATTTGAAGAGAGTTGAGTCTGGTTATAAAGCTGAGCAAGATAATGCTTACTATCTCGATTTTGTGTTTGAAAAAAGTAAAAATGTTCTCTTGTTGCATGATATAAGGCTGGAACATAATGGCAGAGTGGCGCAGTTTGACCATCTTTTGATTTCAAGACTAGGGATAGAACTGTTGGAGACTAAAAGTGCAAAAGGAACTATGACCATCAACAGTGACGGTTCTTTGACTTTGAAAAACAACAACTATACAAACACTTATCCAAACCCGCTAGAACAATCAAAAAGACATGCTCTTGTTTTAAGAGAGTTTATAGATTCTCATGAATTGTTATCCAAGAGAGTTGATATATTAGGCGGGATAGAAATTTCTAGTAAAGTTTTAATCCATCCTAGTACAAACATAACAAATAAAAAACTCCCAGTTGGATTTGAGAGGGGAGATAGTTTTGTTTCAAATAGAAATAAAGAGCTAGACAACGCTAGTTTTTTTAAAGCGATAATCCTTCTAAGTAAAGTATATAACATTGGAAAAGCTAAAGAGATAGCAGAGTTGCTTATAAATGCACATACTCCTGTAGATTTTGACTATGCAAAAAAGTTTAAGCTGAAAAAAGAGGATGAAAACATAAGAGAAGATATTGCAGATATTAAAGTCCAAAACGTACCGCAAAAATGCCCTAGATGCAATGAAGGTGTGTTGGTGCTAAGAGAAGCTAAATCAAAACAAGCCAAAGAGAAGTATGAAAAAAACAGTTTTTGGGGATGCAGCAGATATCCTGCGTGTAGATATACACAATGATCTTTTACTCAATTTAAGGGGAGATGATAAATGAAATATTTAATGGCAATAGACGCAGGTACGGGAAGTGTGCGTGCGGTAATATTTGACACTTTGGGCAATCAGATAAGCGTGGCTCAAAAAGAGTGGACGCACTTAGAAGAGCCGAATGTGCCAAACTCTATGAGCTTTGATTTTGAAAAAAATTGGCTTCTCGTGTGTGAGTGTATAAAGGAGTCGCTCTCAAGCGCAAAGCTAAGTGGCGAGGACATAGCAGCTCTTAGTGCGACAAGCATGCGCGAGGGGATAGTTCTTTACGACAGAGACGGCAGAGAGCTTTGGGCGGTGGCAAATGTTGACGCGAGAGCGGGCGAAGAGGTGCGGTTTTTAAAGGAGAACTTTAAGGGTATAGAAGAGGAGTTTTACAAAGAGTCTGGGCAGACTTTTGCACTTGGGGCAATTCCGAGGATATTGTGGCTTAAAAATAATAGACCTGCGATTTATGAGAGAGTTGCAAAAATCTCTATGATAGGAGATTGGATTTTGGCTCGTCTTAGCGGAGTGATTGCAACAGACCCGAGCAACGGAGGAACTACGGGGATATTCTCTTTGAAAAATCGCGACTGGGCAAGTAATATGTCAAAAAAAGTCGGGCTTAAAGATGATATTTTTGTGCAAGTTTTGGAGGTCGGAACTCTTATTGGAAGCGTTACTGAGCGTGCTTCAAAAGAGAGCGGTTTGTCAACAGAGACTAAAGTTGTGATGGGCGGCGGCGATGTTCAGTTAGGCTCTGCAGGCCTTGGTGTCGTAGATATCGGACAAGCCGCGATTTTAGGCGGCTCATTTTGGCAGCAGGTTGTAAATATCGACAAAAATACGCCTCCGCCACTTGACATGAACATAAGAGTAAATCCGCATGTAATCCCAAACCAATCACAAGCGGAAGGGATTACCTTTTTTAGCGGTCTTGTCATGAGATGGTTTAGAGATGCTTTTTGCGACATGGAGAAGCTTGAAGCAAAAGAGCGTGGCGTGGATGTTTATAAAGTTTTAGAGGAAAAAGCGGCAAAAGTTCCCGTCGGCTCATACGGGATTTTGCCTATTTTTTCAGACAGCATGAAGTACTCAAAATGGTACCATGCGGCTCCAAGTTTTTTAAACCTTAGTATAAACCCAGAGGTTTGCAATCGCGCTTCAATGTTTAGAAGTCTGCAGGAAAATGCTGCAATAGTCTCAAGCATAAATCTTGATAAAATCAAAGAGTTTACGGGCGTAAAAATAGGTGAAATTGTCTTTGCGGGCGGTGCAAGCAAAGGCAGACTTTGGCCTCAAATTGTTGCAGATGTGACAGGATGTGTGATTAAAATCCCCAAAGTCACAGAAGCAACAGCACTGGGGGCTGCAATGGCGGCGGGAGTGGGAATAGGGATCTATAAAAGCATAACGGACGCAGCTCGTGAGCTTGTTATTTGGGATAAGGTGTATGAGCCAAATTTTGAGAATAAAAAAGTTTACGATGAGATAAAAATTAAATTTGAAAAAGCATACGAAGTGCAATTAAAGTTAGTAGATGATAATATTACGACTTCAATGTGGAAAGCACCCGGTTTAGTGCTCTAGTTTTAAAGAGTAAAAGCCGAAATTAAAGGGTGTTTTGCAAACTAGTTTGCGAGGCGAGAGTCTTGCGGGCTGATAATAACCCAAGGAAATATATGTACCTTTTTACGAGCGAAGTAGTTAGTCCGGGACACCCCGATAAATGTGCGGATATTATCGCAGACAGCATCGTTGATAAGTTAATTATCGGAGACCCAAAATCGAGAGTTGCGTCAGAGGTTTTTGTCGCAGGGAAGCACATCGTCATCGGCGGGGAAGTAACCTCAAAAACTAGAATTACGACGGAAGATTATAAGAAAATTGTTCATGACGCGCTTGTAAACATAGGCTATGACGGAAATCCATACTTTACAAAAGAGGAGTGCCTTCACCCTGAAGATATAGAGCTTCAAGTGCTTTTAAATGCACAGTCCCCTGACATTAATCAGGGTGTTGACCAAGAAGATGGCGAGATAGGTGCGGGCGATCAGGGTATTATGTTTGGTTATGCCGACATCGAGACGAAAAACTTTATGCCGAGTGCCATTACATACGCAAGAGTTTTGATGGAGAAAGTTTACAACTATGCCAAAGCAAACCCGTCCAAGTTAGGCGTTGACATCAAGACTCAGGTTACTATGGATTACGGCAAGAAAGAGAATTTCGAGAGTTGCCGACCGCAAAAAATTCACACGATTGTAGTCTCCGCTCCATGCGTAAACACTATGGATATAAATAGTGTGAGAAAACTCATAGGCGAGTTGATAGACGACTCAGGGCTTCCGAGTGAGCTTTATGACAAAAACAACTGCATTATTCACATCAATCCTACGGGAAAATATGTCTCTCACTCATCACTGCATGACTCAGGACTTACTGGGAGAAAGCTTATAGTTGATAGTTTTGGCGGTTATGCTCCTATCGGCGGCGGCGCTCAAAGCTCAAAAGATTATACGAAAGTAGACAGAAGCGGGCTTTATGCGGCACGTTATATTGCAAAACATATCGTAGCAGCAGGTTTGGCAAAAAAAGCGCTTGTTCAGATCTCTTACGCAATCGGAGTTGCTAAGCCTACCTCGGTTACGGTTGATACCTACGGAACAGTAATAAATGGCTTGGATGATGATAAATTATCAGAGTTTGTACTAAATAACTTTCCGCTTACTCCAAACTGGATAACAAGAAAATTTAGCCTTGATATGCCATCGAAAGAGACGTTTTTATACGCAGATGTAGCAGCTCGCGGGCAGGTCGGACAGAGTGACTACCCTTGGGAACAGCTGGGTGATCTTGAGAAATTTGAGGCGTTAAAGTAATTGATGAATTTAAAAGAGAAGATTTTAACAGGTCAAAGAATAAGCTTCGAAGAGGCGCTTACCCTTTATGATATGGAACTTTTTGACCTCGGAGAACTGGCAGATACGATTCGTAAAAACAGACATGGCAAAAAGACCTACTTTAATATAAACCGCCATATAAATCCTACAAATATTTGTGCTGATGTCTGTAAATTTTGCGCCTACTCTGCAACGAGAAAAAACCCTAACCAGTACACGATGAGCCATGAACAGATAATGGAGATTGTAAAAGATATCGACTCTCGCGGGGCAAAAGAGGTGCATATTGTATCGGCTCACAATCCAAATACGGGGCTGGAGTGGTACCTGGATATTTTTAAAAAGATAAAGAGTGCTTATCCCCACCTTCATGTAAAAGCGCTTACTGCGGCAGAGGTTGATTTTCTCTCACGGGAGTACGCTAAAAGCTATGATGAGATACTAGACTTGATGGTAGAAAACGGCGTGGACTCTATGCCCGGAGGCGGAGCGGAGATTTTTGACGAGAAGGTTCGTGACTATATCTGCAAAGGCAAAGTCACGTCAGACCAATGGCTTGAGATTCATAGAAAATGGCACGAGAGAGGTAAAAAGAGCAATGTTACTATGCTTTTTGGACATGTCGAGAGCCGTGCAAATCGCATAGACCATATGATGCGTATACGCTCTCTTCAGGACGTTACCGGCGGCTTTAACTGCTTTATCCCGCTTGTGTATCAGACTGAAAATAACTACCTAAATATAAAAGAGCCTATAACTGCAAATGAGATTTTAAAAACTATGGCAATCAGCCGTATAGTTCTGGACAATGTACCGCATCTAAAAGCTTACTGGGTAACAAGCACTGTAAATCTGGCTTTAGTCGCTCAGGAGTTCGGCGCAAACGATTTGGACGGAACTATAGAAAAAGAGTCTATAAATTCGGCGGCTGGAGCTAAAAGCGCAAACGGCGTAAAGCTCGAAGATTTTACCGCACTTATAAAAAACAGCGGATTCATTCCCGTAGAGAGAGACAGCGTTTACAACGAAATCAAAGTCTGGTAATGGAAATATCGGTTGTAATCCCCTCATATAACCGGTATGATGTTTTAAAAAGAGCCTTAAGCTCTGTTTATTCTCAAACACTTAAACCAAAAGAGGTCATTGTTATAGATGACGGCTCTACGGATGAAACCTCACAAATCAAAAACCTTTTTCCGAAAATCAGATACTTTTACCAAAAAAATGGAGGCGTCTCAAGTGCCAGAAATTTGGGTATAAAAGAGTCTACATGTGAGTGGGTGGCATTTTTAGACTCCGATGATACATGGCATGAAGATAAACTAGCTAATCATGCAGAGTTTCATAAAAATTTCCCAGATATACGCATGAGCTATACGGATGAGAAGTGGATTAGAGACGGTGCCCTGGTAAAGATGCCTAAAAAATTTCGTAAATTTGGCGGTTCTATTTTCACGGAGTGCCTCTCTCACTGTATTATCGCCCCATCTGCAGCACTTTTGCATAAAGAGATTTTTGAGGATGTCGGAGAGTTTGATGAGAGTTTGGAAGTGTGCGAAGATTATGACATGTGGCTTAGGGTTTCTCTAGAAAACAAAATCGGATTGATTGATGAAAAGCTGATAACAAAGTATGGCGGGTGCGATGATCAGCTGAGTGCCAAACACTGGGGAATGGACAGGTTCAGGGTAAGAGCTTTAGAAAAACTGCTCACTTTAGAGTTACCAAAAGAGAAAAAAGAACATGTTTTAAAAACTTTAGTGCAGAAGTACGCTTTGCTTTTAAAGGGTGCAATAAAATATGATAGAATAACAGAATCTAATGAGTACAAAATAAAAATACAGAGATATAAAATTGAATAATTTAACAAAAGAGACAAAGTTAACCCTCCTTTATATAGCAGTCGCCTTTCTTTTTTCGGTTGCGGTCAGAATGATATGGTTTTATCAATTTTCGGATTATGAGCCGTTTAAATTTAACTCTCAGTTTATGATAAACACCAATGACGGCTATTTTTGGGCAGAGGGAGCAAGAGATATTTTAAGCGGCCTTACTCAGGAAAACGACCGCTCACCGATAGAGCATGCCGCTTCGCAGCTAACGGCTCTATTTGCCTATGTCCTGCCTTTTTCTTTTGAGAGCATCATCCTTTTTATGCCGATTTTTTTAAGCTCTCTTGTGGTCATTCCTATTATACTAATCGCAAAAAGTCTTGAGAATCTGGAGCTTGGGCTTGTAGCCGCACTCTTGGCAAGCATTGCATGGAGTTACTACAACCGCACAATGATCGGGTATTACGATACCGACATGTTAAACATAGTGCTTCCAATGTTTCTTCTTTGGTCGATTATCTGGGCGGTTAAAACAAACGAAAACAAGTATCTTATCATCACGGCAATTGATATTTTAATATATAGATGGTGGTATCCTCAAAGTTACTCGTTAGAGTTCTCATTTTTTGGGCTAATCCTTCTCTATACTTTGATTTGGGATAGAAAAAATATATACAACTATAAACTCTTGGCCATCATGATGCTAGCTATGGTCGGTCTTGAGGGCTACATTAGAGCTATTTTGGTTTTGGCTGTTTTTTATATCTACAAGCAAAAGCAGTTTGATAAATATGTCTACTATATTTTGGGTGCATCCATACTTCTCTTTTTTGCCTCAGGCGGGTTTGAACCAATCTGGAATCAGCTAAAAGGGTATGTTTTCAAGGATGCCGTTAGTGTTGGGGAAGAGGGACTAAAGCTCCACTTCTATTCAGTCATGCAGACGGTAAGAGAGGCGGGGCATATTCCTTTTGATATGTTTGCAAACAGAATAAGCGGACATGTTGTTACGTTTGTTATCTCGGTCGTAGGATTTATCTATCTGGCTTACAAACACAAAATCATGCTCTTTGGACTCCCGCTTATCGGTCTTGGATTTTTAGCGTATGTCGGAGGACTTCGCTTTACCATCTACGCGGTTCCCGTGTTGGCTTTTGGAGCTGCTTTTCTGATTACCGAGGCAGCACGCTTTATGCCGAGTAAAAGATTGAAGTTTTTAACAATTACCGCGCTTAGCATGGCGGTTTTATACCCAAACATAGCCCATGTACAGGATTACAGAGTTCCTACGGTATTTAATGCGGATGAGGTAAAGATACTTGAAACATTTAAAGGGAGAGTTGAGAGAGAAGATTATGTAGTTGCATGGTGGGACTATGGCTATCCTTTGCGTTACTACAGTGATGTCAAAACGCTAATAGACGGCGGAAAACATAGCGGAGCCGTAAATTTCCCCGTAAGCTTTATTTTAACGCATCCTCAAGAAGCAGCGGCAAAGATGGCAAGACTTGATGTAGAGTATACGGAGAAGACTTTTAAGTTCATAGAAGGGAATGAAGAGCTAATCAAAGATAAAAACTTGACAATATTTTCAAATATAGAGCAGATGACAAAGGATTACGGTTTTAGTGATACAAATGACTTTTTGCTCTCACTTGAGAGTGATATAGAGCTTCCAGAAAAGACAAGAGATGTTTATCTCTATCTGCCATACAGAATGTTGGACATCTATCCGACGGTTGAGATGTTCTCAAACATAGACCTGATGAGCGGAGAGATGAAAAAGCGCTCGCTTTTTTATGTTTCTAAAATGTTTAAACAGGAGCAAAATATTGTAAATCTCGGTCAGGGAATTTTGTTTGATATGCAAAAGGGGACAATCGCTCTCAGTAACCAAACTGTGCCGATAAAGAGATTTGTTCAAACATCATACGACAAGAGCATGAAACTTTCAAAAAATATACAGATGCTAAATCCCACTGCAAGTGTAAATATAATATATATGTCAAGTTATAACACATTTTTAGTCGTTGATGAAAAAACATACAACTCGCTCTATATACAGCTGATGGTGCTAGAGGAGTATGACAAAACTCTCTTTGAAGAGGTTGTAATGACTCCTCTTGCAAAGATATATAGGTTAAAAATTTAACTTTTGTTATGTTTAAGTTAGATAAAATTCAGATAAAAAATATACTCATCTAGGATAAGAAGATGCCAAAAGATAGAACAAAGATTTCAAAATGCCTTTTCCCAGCCGCAGGGTATGGAACAAGGTTTCTTCCAGCTACAAAAGCGATACCAAAAGAGATGCTTCCGGTGCTTACAAAGCCGCTGTTGCAGTATGGAGTTGAAGAGGCGATAAGCGCGGGAGTTGAAACGATGGCGATTGTCACGGGTCGAGGAAAGCGTGCGATAGAGGATCATTTTGATATCTCCTATGAGCTTGAGCATCAGATAAAAGGAACATCAAAGGAACACTATCTCACAGAGATAAGAAGCGTCATTACAAAATGTACCTTCTCATATACAAGACAGATTGAGATGAAGGGGCTTGGACATGCAATACTCTGCGGCGAGACACTTATCGGCGATGAGCCTTTCGCGGTTGTACTAGCAGATGATTTGTGCGATAATGAAGCAGATTCGGTTCTTACGCAGATGGTAAAACTTTACGAGAAGTATCGCTGCTCAATCGTTGCTGTTGAAGAGATTCCATTACAGGACAGCAACAAATACGGTGTTATTGCCGGTGAAGAGGAAGAAGAGGGCGTAATCAGAGTCACAGACATGGTAGAAAAACCGGATCCTAAAGATGCCCCTTCAAATCTTGCAATCATCGGAAGATACATACTCACACCCGATATTTTTGACATCTTGAGAGAGACAAAGCCCGGAAAAGGCGGCGAGATTCAGATAACCGATGCTCTTTTAGCTCAGGCAAAAGAGGGCAGGGTTATTGCCTATAAGTTTCAGGGCAAAAGATTTGATTGCGGAAGCGTAGATGGTTTTGTAGAGGCTACAAACTATTTTTATAATAAAAACAGAGCATAAAATGAACTATCAGCATAACTTTAACCCGACTCTCTCAGACGAGGATATTTTTAGCGAAATTGTAAAAGAGAAGGATTACATAGGGTACTACAATCTTGTGTTTAGCGATACTTCGGAGTATAAAGAGTATGCAAAATCTGTGAAGCAAAAAAATATAGTTGTAATCGGCATAGGCGGAAGCACACTGGGTACTTACGCTATCTATAAATTTTTAAAATATTCAAAAAGTTTGAGTAAAAAACTCTACTTTTTGGAGACTACCGACCCCATAGATATAAAATCAAAGCTGGAAAATATTGACCTAGAGGACACTCTTTTTATTGTTATCTCAAAATCCGGTACTACTATCGAGACTGTCTCTATCTTTAAATATATCCACTCTCTCGTTACATGCGACAAAAATAACACGCTTGTCATAACGGAGAGTGACTCCAAGCTAAATAAGTATGCAAAAGCAAATGGGATTATGAGTTTTGAGATACCAAAGAACGTAGGCGGAAGATTTTCGGTATTTAGCGCGGTGGGTTTGGTTCCACTTGCCATTGTAGGCATAGATATTGATGCTCTTTTATCGGGTGCCAAAGAGACACATGACTCATTTTTTAGCCAAACTCAGGCATATGAGAGAGTGCTTAAAAAAGCTAGATTTTTTGTAGAGTATAAAAACAGCTTTAACATCAATGTCATATTCTCCTACTCATCAAGATTGGATGGATTTAACAAGTGGTATATTCAGCTCTGGGGTGAGAGTTTGGGTAAGATTGATATCAACAGCACAAGGCAGGGACTTACTCCCATAGGAATTATTGGACCAATTGATCAGCACTCCTTTTTGCAGCTAATAGTTGAAGGCAGCCGTGACAAAACAGTTACGGTTATCAAGGTTGAGGATTTTCACAGCAACCTGAAAATTCCAAGCGTAAGACTGGAGGGACTTGAGGAACTTGATTATATTGACAATATAGAATTTTCTTCCCTCATAAACGAGCAAGCAGATGCGACAATAGAGTCTATTAACAATCTGGGTGACATTCCTTGTGATGTGATAACAATTGACAGTGTAAGTGAAAAAAGCATTGCAAGTTTGATGTATGAGTATGAACTTTTAACATCTGTTTGTGCAAAATTTATGTACATAGATGCTTATGACCAGCCCGGAGTCGAGGCTGGAAAGATTATCTTAAAGCAGAAGCTCAAAGAGGCAAAAGAGTAAGTCTTAGTCTATAACATGACCTACAAATTTGCTCATGTTGTTCAGTATTTCGCCGCCTTTTCTAAAGCTTAGACCACAAGCTTCATAGGCGAAGAAAACTCCCGCCTGATACTTCTCTTTGTTCTCATCCATATTTAACTCTACGTACTCTTGATAGACTTTTTTGTAGTTGCCGTAAGGTCCATCTTGTTCATGCAACACGCTTCCATCGGAATCAACTATTTTTACATTTGCACCTTCTCTGCCAAAAACGCTCTTCTCTACATGTTTTATCCCCGTGAGAGGTTCAAAAGATGTTTTTAAAAGATAGGGCGAATCGGGAAAGAGGTCATAGAGTATTTTTAACATCCCTTTTGATTGAAAAAGCAGCGTATAGGCAGGGTTTAATATAATTGCACTCTGATTTTGCATAATATTACTCAGAGTCGTTGCAAGCTCAGGCTCATCAATTGCTATATCTTCCCATGGATAGAGTTTAAACCAGTACTCATACCTGTTGTCGTCTCTATCATAGATACCATCTTCATCAAACTTTACATTTTGCAGATACTCAAATCCCGTATTAAAACCGGCATCCGTTGCAATCTGACGAAGCAGTTTTGTAGTTGCCTCCTCCTCGTCATTGCCATGGATTGAGGAGAAGAGTATTTTCCAGCCGTCATATCTCTCATCGAAGAGCTCTGTATCCTCAAAGAGCGTGATTAGACGTTTAAAGTTCTCTTTTATAGCATCATATACATTGTTAAATTGCCTCTCTTCATCTAATCCATTTTCTTTTAAAAGCGCCCACTGCAAAAGAGCAGTCTCAAAAAGCGATGTAGGCGTATCGGCATTGAACTCAAGAAGCTTGATAGGTTTGCCATCCAAGCCGCCTGCTAGATCAAATCTGCCGTAGATGTGCCAGTGGACATCATTTTCCCAGCTTTTTTTAATCGCGTCTATAAGGTTAAACGGGATTCCAAGCTCAAAAAAGAGATTGTTTTGTATGACATGCTCTGCGGCTTCGGCATACATATCATAGAGCTCATTTACCGCCTCGTAATACGCCTCGGCTTCCTCTTGTGTAATCTTTACCAGAGAGTCGCTTATGTATCTGCTGCTGTCGCTATCTGTATGCCATGTAAAGCCAAGCTCTTCTAACTGCTCATTTTTTAGAGGTTTTATTTTGCTTAATCTAATCAATATCAACCGCCGTACGCAGAAGTTTTTGAAGTAGAAGCAGTGGAGCTGCCAAAAAAACTTTTTTTGCTAGATGCGCTTGAGGCTCTTGCTGCCGCGGAGCGGCTGTAAGCACTCTTGTTTACAGAAGATGATCTAGAGGCAAAGTTCTTGTTATTCATCAAAGCGTTGCCTATTATATTTCCTAAAAGAGCACCTGCAGCAACGGCAAGAATAGTGCTTGCAAGTCCCATTCCCGCACTGCTATCACCGTTTGATATTGTCTCTGACGTCCCCTCTTGAACTCTTTGGTGCTCCTGTTGGGCTAAGAGTTTCATCTCATCTTCGTTCATAAAACGCTCAACGGTGTTGCCGTTTTCATCTTTTTTGCGGATTATAGCTCTGTTTGGACCCTCTGTCGGCATCTCTTCAACTACAATATACTTTCCGTTTGCCTGCTGCTCTATAACTAAATATCTATTTTGCGGCTCTTGGCGCTCTTGTGATGAACATCCGCTAAGAACACTCATCATGACTAAACCCGCACTTCCGAGTGCAACTCCGTTTGCCAGAGAAGAAATATGTCTCACTTTTTTAAATCCTTTTTACTTATTTTAATAATTTTGTTGAGATTGTGCTCATAAAACGTAATATACTCTCTGCCGTCATAGAGAATGTCACCGCTGTAGGTTCTCTTAGAGGTCTCTAAAATAGTCTCTTTTTTCATAAACAAAGCCTCTCCTACGCTGTGACCAATGCCTTGAAAAAGCGTTAACAGAACAAGAAAAGAGAGCACTCCGGTGACCAAAAGACTTATTTTGTAATTATTCAAATAGACAATAATATAGCCCAGAATAAGCGTTAATCCAAAAAATAGATAGCCGTTTTGATTGTCCGCAAACAAAATATTGTAGTAGAGCTCAATGTTATAAAAATTTATATAGTTGAGTAAAATTCCCAAAAAGAGAAAGAAATCCAAAATAAAAGTTATAAACATACCCGTGAGAAACGCTTGTATAGCCTTGTTCATCTCAGTTTTCTCCTCTTTTTAGAGTTTATTTTTATAAGTGATGACGCATCTTTTTCACTCAAAGAGTGCCAATTTTCTATTATTATATCAGCTTTTGATTCACAAAAATCTCTATTGAAACTCTCAGCGCTTTTATTTGCCGAAGTTGAGTAAAACCAAGGAGTATCTCTTAGTATCTGCGAATCAAGTCTGATTTTTGCAACTCTGAATGAGAAATTATTTATGATAAACGTAGTTTTTTTTGAGCGGCGAACCAGATTTTTTCTCCCCGTTACAACCCTGTTTCCATCTTGCTTGAAACTTTTAAAATCTTTGTAAACTTTAATAAAAGGCTTTGTTTGCGGGCGGGATTTTATCTCGTAGAGTTTTTGCGCATTTTGCGACAAAAAACCGACGGTAGTGTCGGTTTGAGTGAGGAGTACAGGCATCTCTATGCTAGAAAATCTTGCAGTGCTTTGGAGTTTGACCATGAATCGTCTTTCATTTCATCAAGGGCAAGGATAAGCGCTCTTGCAGCACTCAGAGTCGTAAAGTAAGGAATGTTTCTCTTAAGAACCTCTTGGCGTATAACAATCGCATCCTTCTTTGAGGTATTGTTGTCCGATGTGTTAATTGCCATGTGGATAGCATCGTTTTTCATGCTATCTTCTATATTTGGGCGACCTTCAGAGATCTTTAGAACAACTTCACAAGGAACTCCTGCCGCTTCTATGACGGCTTGAGTCCCTTTTGTCGCAACGAGTCTGAATCCGTGTCTATGAAGACCGCTTGCAATCTCAGGAGCATGTTTTTTGTCAGTATCTACAAAAGAGAGAAAGCATGTTCCCTCTCTTGCTATTTTGTTGCCCGCTGCAATCTGTGCTTTTGCAAAACTGATACCGAAATTTGAGCTTATGCCCATAACTTCGCCTGTTGACTTCATCTCAGGCCCTAGAACCAAATCCGCACCGTAGAGTTTATGGAACGGGAATACAGCTTCTTTAACGGAGATGTGTCCTTTTAGACGAGGCTTTAATAGTCCGTTTTCTTCCATGACGATATTGTATTTGTCATAATACTCCAACGCACTTCTAAGAGTCTCGCCAACCATAACGCGAGTTGCTACTTTTGCAAGAGGCATCCCCGTAGCTTTACTTACAAAAGGAACAGTTCTAGAAGCTCTCGGATTTACCTCTATAAGATAAATCTCATCCTGATAGATTGCATACTGGACATTCATAAGTCCGATTACGCCAAGACCTAGAGCTATTGTTTTTGTCTGCTGCTCTACTTTGTCAATCATCTCTTTTGAGAGGTTAACAGGAGGAAGTGAGCATGCGCTGTCCCCAGAGTGGATTCCCGCCTCTTCGATATGCTGCATAACCGAACCTATGTAAACATCCACGCCGTCACAGATTGCATCAACATCAAGCTCAATAGCCTGATCTAAAAATTTATCTACCAAAACAGGTGCATTGTTTGAAACAGATACCGCTAAATCCATATACTGTTTTAGCTCATCTTCGCAGTAAACTATGCGCATGCCGCGTCCGCCGAGAACAAATGAAGGGCGTACAAGCACAGGGTAGCCAAGTCTCTGTGCTATTACGTAAGACTCCTCCTTCGTGCGAGCCAATCCGTTTGAAGGCTGTTTTAGCCCATGTTGATTTACAAAGTTTGAGAACTGTTCTCTATCTTCCGCCAAATCGATAACATGCGAAGGCGTTCCCGCAATCTTTGCTCCGATTTTATTGAGAGAGTCTGCGAGTTTAAGAGGTGTCTGTCCGCCAAAGTGAACAATAATGCCATCAGGCTGCTCATTCTCTATAACTTCTCTTACATGCTCAAAATCAATCGGCTCAAAGTAGAGCACGTCGGAAGTATCGTAGTCTGTTGAAACAGTCTCCGGATTACAGTTGTACATGATGGTCTCTATGCCCATCTCTTTAAGCGCAAATGCAGCATGAACACAGCAGTAGTCGAACTCTATACCCTGACCGATTCTGTTTGGTCCGCCGCCTAAAATAAGCACTTTTTTCTTGTCGCTTACTCTGCTTTTTACATTAGGCAACTTTGTGATGTTTGTAGTAGAGTAGAGGTATGGAGTGAGGGCTTCAAACTCCGCCGCACATGTGTCAACTTCATTGTACTCCAGATTTACGCCTAGAGTTTTTTTCGCTTTGTAGACATCATCTTCACATGTCTGCAAGTTTGAGTTTTTGTTTATAAGAGCAGAGATTCTTTTGTCCGAAAAGCCGTCTACTTTTACGCTTCTCATAAACACTTCATCAAATAAAATCTTATCTGTTATGATGCTCTCTGTTTTGATAATCTCCTCTAGTTGGTACAAAAACCAAGGGTCGATTTGGCATGTATCAAACATCTCTTCTACGCTCATGCCACGGCGAAAGCCCTCTGCTACATAGAGAACTCTATCCGCGTTTGGACGGCGAATCTCATGTTTTATAAAATCCATATCCGCGTCTATCTCATCAAATCCGCACAGCCCTGTCTCAAGAGAGCAGAGTGCTTTTTGCATGGACTCTTTAAATGTTCGCCCGATTGCCATAACCTCGCCGACACTTTTCATGCTCGTACTTAGTGTATTTTCAGCCTCTGGAAATTTTTCAAAAGTAAAACGAGGTATTTTTGTAACAACATAATCAATTACAGGCTCAAATGATGCAGGAGTTCCGGTAATGTCGTTTGTAATCTCATCAAGAGTAAAACCAACAGCCAAAAGCGTAGCGACCTTTGCTATCGGATAGCCGGTTGCTTTTGAAGCAAGTGCGGATGAGCGAGAAACTCTAGGGTTCATCTCGATTACTATCATACGCCCCGTTTTTGGGTCGATTGAGAATTGAACGTTACTTCCGCCGGTATCAACACCAACCTCTCTTAAGATATCAAAAGAGGCATTACGCATTCTTTGGTACTCTTTATCTGTAAGTGTTAGTGCGGGAGCAACCGTGATGCTGTCTCCGGTGTGAACGCCCATAGGGTCGAAGTTCTCGATGGAGCAGACAATGATACAGTTGTCAGCTTTGTCGCGGATAACTTCCATCTCATACTCTTTCCAGCCAAGAAGAGACTCCTCTATGAGTATTTCAGTTACGGGAGATTCGTCAAGTCCGCGTTTTGCAAGTTTTTTGAACTCATCCATGTTGTAAGCAACACCGCTTCCACCACCGGCAAGAGTAAATGATGCACGGATAATAATAGGAAAACCGATTGTATCGGCTGCCTTTAGGGCATCGTCCATGTTGTATGCATACATGGAAAACGGCAAGTCCATTCCGATTTTAATCATAGCCTCTTTAAACGCAGAGCGGTCTTCGCCTTTATGAATAGCTTCAGGAGATGCCCCTAAAAACTCGATTCCCTCAAGCATCCCTTTTTCATACATCTTAGTAGCGACGTTAAGAGCAGTTTGCCCTCCCATGGTAGGTAAAATAGCATCTACTTTCTCATCTCTGATAATTTTAGCAATTACCTCTTCTTTTATAGGCTCTATATATGTTCTGTCTGCAAATTCTGGATCCGTCATAATCGTTGCCGGATTGGAGTTTATAAGAACCACGCGGTAACCAAGCTCTTTTAGTGTTTTAACGGCTTGAGTTCCTGAGTAGTCAAATTCGCAGGCTTGACCGATGATAATCGGACCTGAGCCTATAAGTAAGATAGTGTGAATGTCGGTGCGTTTTGGCATCATTTACCTTTAGATAAAATTTGCTTATTATAGGTAAAAAGCACTTAAGATTTGATGAGTTTTGGAGTTTTACTTTATCTTTTTTATTATATGAAAATAGTTTGGATCATTGGCCTTGTAGTATGGTTCTATAACAGCGTTTTGATACCCTTGTGATGATGTTACCGATAGTACCTTTCCAACTTTTAGTCCCTTAAAAAATATCTCATCAAGACCTGAAGTTATAACCTCATCACCCTTTTTTATATGGTGCCAAGCAGGTATAAATTTTACAATCAAATACTCAGAACTGTTTCCATGTGCAATTCCAGGTGCCTTCTCTTCGCCTATAAAAACGGCACAAGAGCTCTTTATATCTCTGTTTAAAAGTCCAAGCGCTCTTCCCTCTTGAGATATTACAATTCCTGCGACAAGATTTTGGTATACAAGTCCATAAACTTGAGAGGCGTTATAGTCGTTTACTTCAAGCCATACTCTGTTAAAATCGCCGAATTTTTGGTAGGAGAGAGTTCTTACAAGCTCAACATTTGGGTCTACTTTAAATGTAGCGTTATTTTCGGCAAAAAAATCGTTTATCTCTGAGGATAGCTGCTGCATGACGAGTTCATTGTTCTCGTATTTTTCAAGTTTTTCATTAAGCTCTGTTATGTGTCTGGCTTGAAAAAAATGTTTGTCTATCTGTTCTTGTATATATTGTGTAGATGAGTGATAGTTTGATTTTATGTTGTTTAGCGCTGAAATAAAGGGCGATTGAATAATGTTTGTGTAGTACAATGCACCCACTAGGAGTGCAGTAAATAACAAGAAAAAGCTAAAGAGCCCCTTATTCATTTTCAAATAGTTCTTGTAGTAAATCTATCTCTTCTAAGGCACGTCCGGTTCCGCGTGCAACCGCTAAAAGTGGCTCATCAGCAACATATACCGGGATTTTAACGATATCTGCTAAAAATTTGTCTAGTTGGCGGATAAGTGCTCCTCCGCCTGTTAGGATAATACCGTGGTTTACGATATCTCCCGCCAAATCAGGAGGCATCTGCTCTAGTACATCACGCAGAGCTTCTCCTATCTCTTTAAGAGGGTCTCTCATAGCCTCTCTTGCATCTTCACTTGTTAGTTCAACTGAGCTTAAAAGTCCTTCAACCTGATCTCTACCGGTTATAGTCATCTTCAACTCTTCATCAAGCTGAACAGCCGTTCCGATGGCAATTTTAATCTCCTCGGCAACTCTCTCACCAATAAGAAGATTGTACTTTTTTCTGATAAAGTTTACTATTGACTGATCTATTTTGTCTCCGGCGGTGCGTATAGACTTTGAGAGAACTAAGCCCCCAAGTGAGACAACACCTATCTCCGTTGTTCCGCCACCGATATCTACTACGAGGTTTCCTTGGGGTTCACGTATCTCAATACCCGCTCCTATTGCCGCTGCCATAGGTTCTTCTATTAGAAACACTTCTCTAGCGCCAGCACTTAGAGCAGATTCGCGAACAGCTTTTCGCTCAACCTGTGTTAATCCATAAGGCACACAGATAATAATTCTAGGACTAATAAGAGATCTTCTTCCATGCGCTTTTTCGATGAATTTTCTAATCATCTTCTCAGTGATGTCAAAGTCGGCGATAACACCGTCTCTCATTGGGCGGATAGCTTTGATATTGCCAGGAGTTTTACCCACCATCTCTTTTGCTTCTTTACCGACTGCTAAAACTCTCTGTCTGCCATATTTTTCCGTTTTAACGGCAACGACCGATGGCTCATTTATGATGATGCCTCTGCCTTTGGCTATAACAATTGTGTTTGCGGTTCCTAAATCTATAGCCAAATCATTTGAAAAAAGTCCGATTAATTTGTTGAGTATCATTGTTCTGCCTTATGCTATTTGCTTGGAGTGTTTTTTTATATAGACGGGAGATTCTCCATCGTCTATTACGGCTTTGGTTATTAAAACTTCATACCCGCTGTATTCAGGAAGTTCATACATGATGTCTATCATATTCTCTTCCAAAATAGCACGGAGTCCGCGAGCACCGGTTTTTCTCTTTATAGATTTTTTTGCGATTGCTCTTAGCGCATCCTCTTCAAAGTCCAGCTCAACATTATCTATTGAGAAGAGTTTTTTATACTGTTTAATAATTGAGTTTTTTGGCTCGGTTAAAATGCGCACCATGTCATCTTCTGTTATCTCGTTCAGTGACGCTATGATAGGAAGACGACCGACAAGCTCCGGGATAAGTCCATAGTTAACCAAATCATCAGGCTCAACCATGTCATAACTTAGTTTTTGCTCTTTTTTGCTCTTCTTTTCATGACCGAATCCCAAAACATTTTCGCCCTGTTTTCTTTTTAGTATCTCATCGAGACCGTCAAATGCACCACCGCAGATAAATAAAATACCTGTTGTATCTATCGCAATAAACTCCTGATTTGGATGCTTTCTGCCGCCCTTTGGCGGAATATTTACGACAGCTCCCTCGATAATCTTAAGAAGTGCCTGCTGTACACCTTCTCCCGATACGTCACGCGTAATAGAGCGGTTTTCGCTCATGCGAGAGACTTTATCTATCTCATCTATAAAAACTATCCCTCTTTGCGCTTTTTCGACATCGCCATCAGCCGCTTGAAGCAGCTTGGTAAGAATATTCTCGACATCTTCGCCTACGTATCCTGCCTCTGTAAGGCTTGTTGCGTCTGTAATGGCAATAGGAACATTGAGGACTCTGGCAATCGTTTGCGCCATAAGAGTCTTTCCGCTTCCTGTAGGTCCGATAAGAAGAATATTTGACTTTGAGATTTCCGTGTCGTCATCTGCAACTTCTTGGTTTTTGAAAATTCTTTTGTAGTGGTTGTAAACTGCAACGCTCAAAAGTTTTCTGGCACGCTCTTGCCCTATAATGTACTCGGCGAGGAAGTTGTTTAACTCTTTTGGAGTCATCAGTTGTGAAACTGCATCGACTAGTTCATCACTTTTTGAAGATGATGCGCTATCATCACCAAACATTATCTTGTAAGCAGAAATTACACAATTTTTACAGATATATACGCCGTTTCCAGCAATAAGAGGATTCTCATCGCTCTCGTGGGTACCGCAAAAGCTACATGCTCTATGAATCATAAATTTTTCCTCTCATTAATTATTAGGGTATCGGGAGTAATCCCGCTACCTACGTTAACACTTGGTTCTCTTGTGCAGAG
>NZ_JAVVFL010000007.1:23560-25605 GCF_032250635.1 Sulfurimonas sp. | reverse complement strand
CACTACTGCAAAAGCATTAATCTGCATCTCGGAGAGAACAGCCTCAAGGTCGTCGGATACAAAGAGGGCAAAGTGGTAAAAGAGGAGACAAAAGAGCTTTTTTTAACATCACAGGTCGACAAGGAGTATAGATACCCGCCCAAAGATTATAACAAAAGCTATTTTCATAACGATGAGAATGAGAAGATTTGCTCAAAATGCCACGACATGAGCGTTAACGAGGTTGAGGGCGTAGCATTTGAGGATATTACAAAATCCAACTGTTACGAGTGTCATAAAAAGATAAACAGAGATGAGCATTCGCATGCACCCTCAATCAACTGGCTCTGCACCTCCTGCCACAACGGTAATGTCGGCGCGTTTAATCAAACAGACAATGCCAAGACAAAATATAGTGTTCCAGACCCCATAGAAGAGATTTGTCTCTCTTGCCATAAAAAGCACAAAGAGGAGTGGAGTAAAAAGAGGTTTCATCATGAACCTGCAGAGTCAGGAAGATGCAACAGATGCCACAATTCACACTCATCACCAAGTGAGTTCTATTTGAGAAAACCGGCTTGGGAACTCTGTACAGGATGTCATAAAGAGAAGATTGAGGGTGTGCATATTGTTAAAACATTTGGAAGAAAGGCACATCCGACGCATAATGTAAAAGACCCTTCTAGGGAGGGAAAGGATTTGAGCTGTGTAAGTTGCCACAATCCGCATGTCTCAAATGCCCCCTCTCTTTTGCAGAGCGAGAGTGCAATGGGGCTCTGTTCAAGGTGCCATAAAAAGTAAAAGAGTCTCTCTTTAAAGAGTTAAAGTGCTATTTTTAGATATAATCGCCCAATTTTATAGCAAGAGATACGTTTATGGATATTAGAGAAGAATTTTTAAGATTTTTTGAATCAAAAAATCATGATAGAGTAGCGAGTTCACCGCTTGTTCCAGATGATGCAACACTGCTTTTTAACAATGCAGGAATGGTTCCTTTTAAGTCTATTTTTACAGGCGAAGTGCCCGCTCCGCAAAACCCGCGTGCAGTTTCATGCCAAACATGTATCCGTGCTGGCGGAAAACACAACGACCTCGAAAATGTTGGTTATACGGCAAGACACCACACATTTTTTGAAATGCTTGGCAACTTTAGCTTTGGAGATTACTTCAAAAAAGAGGCAATTGACTATGCATGGGAGTTTATAACCGAGGTTCTTAAATTTCCAAAAGAGAAGCTTTGGGTTACCGTGCATGAGAGTGACGATGAGGCAGAAGAGCTTTGGATGCGCCATGTAAGCAAAGAGCGAATTATGCGTCTTGGCGACAAAGACAACTTTTGGCAGATGGGTGATACAGGACCATGCGGACCATGTAGCGAAATCTTTTTTGACCAAGGTAAAGAGAGTTTTAGCGGTCCTGAGGATTACATGGGAGGCGAGGGCGATAGATTTTTGGAGATCTGGAACCTTGTTTTTATGCAGTATGAGAGAAGCAGCGACGGCACTCTAACGCCTCTTCCAAAACCTTCAATAGATACCGGTATGGGTCTGGAGCGTGTTGTAGCAATCAGCGAGGGCGTTACAAGCAACTACTCCTCATCACTTTTTGTGCCGATAATTGCAAAGATTGAAGAGTTGATTGCAAAAGAGTATGTATATGCAGAGGGCGCATCATACAGAGTTATAGCCGACCACATAAGAACCGCACTTTTTCTTCTTGCTCAGGGCGTAAACTTCTCCAATGAGGGTCGCGGTTATGTGCTTCGCAGAATATTGCGCCGCGGTGTAAGACATGGTTACCTGCTTGGTTTCAGCGAGCCTTTTATGTACAAACTTGTAGATACGGTTGTGACAATTATGGGCAAAGAGTATGACTACTTGGCGCAAAAATCAGAGATTGTAAAAGAGCAGATAGAGCTTGAAGAGGCGAGATTTTTCAAAACTATTGCATCGGGAATCGAGCTTTTTAATGAAGAGCTTAAAAATACAAAAGAGATTTTTAGCGGCGAGGTTGCATTTAAACTCTACGATACTTTCGGTTTTCCGCTTGATTTGACCGAGGATATG
>NZ_JAVVFL010000007.1:0-23550 GCF_032250635.1 Sulfurimonas sp. | reverse complement strand
AAACTTGACACGGCAACATTTGAGGAGCTGATGAGTCAGCAGCGCACACGCGCAAAAGCTGCTTGGAAAGGGAGCGGAGACGAAGCGGTTCACGGAGATTTTAAAGAGCTTTTAGAGAAGTTCGGCGAGAACAATTTTGTGGGTTATGAGAGTACAAAAAACAGAAGCAGAGTTTTAGCACTTTTGGATGATAAGTATCATCACGCAGACAGTCTTTTGGCAGGCTCAAAGGGTTGGGTACTTTTAGAGAGTACTCCGTTTTATGCAGAATCAGGCGGACAGTGCGGAGACATGGGCGAGCTTGAGGACTATGCAAAAGTAGAAGATACAAAGAAATTTTTCGGTCTTAATCTTTCCCAGATATCTGTAGAAAAAGAAATGAAAGTCGGCGATGAGGTTGAAGCGGTTGTGGATATCTCAAGAGGCGAAATAACAAAGCACCACTCTGCAACGCACCTTTTGCATGCGGTACTTTTTGATGTTTTGGGAGAGCATATCTCTCAAGCAGGCTCGCTTGTTGAGGCTGACAGGCTTCGATTTGACTTCTCTCATCCAAAAGCGCTTAGCCATGCAGAGCTTGTTGAGATTGAGACAAGAGTAAATGAGCAGATTATGCGCGGCATCGGCGGTAAAACCGAGGTTATGAGTATTGAAGATGCCAAAAAGTCGGGTGCGAAAGCGCAGTTTGGCGAGAAGTACGGCGATGAGGTAAGGGTTGTAAGTTTTGGCACTGCAAGCGTTGAGTTCTGCGGCGGTGTTCACGTTGACAACACTGCGGTTATCGGCTCGTTTATCATCACAAAAGAGAGCGGCGTAAGTGCCGGAGTCAGACGTATTGAGGCGGTCTGCGGACATGCTGCGTATAGCCACTTTACAGAGCAGAGAGTGCTTATCAAAGAGATGCAAGCCGAGGTTAAAAATCTTGACGTAATGGCGGGAATCTCAAGACTAAAAACAACTATATCTGAGCTAAAAACAGAACTTCATGAGGCGCAAAACAGCATACATGTAGAGATAAAAACCGATGAGATAAACGGCGTAGCGGTTGTGGTTGATGAACTTTTAAGCGGCGATATCAAAGAGAAGATAGACGAACTTAAAAATCAAAACGAAAAACTATGCGCAATGCTCTTTCAGGTAAAGGGCGACAAAGTCTTGATAGCTGCAGGTGTTAAGGGTGCGGATGCAAAAGCGGGCGAGTGGATTAAAAACATAGCTCCTATTCTTGGCGGAGGCGGAGGCGGTCGTCCCGATTTCGCACAGGCGGGCGGAAAAGATATCTCTAAAATTGCTGAGGCTAAAGAGAAGGCAAAAGCTTATATAACTGAGGTTTTAGGATAATGCAAGATATCTTTTTAGAGTATAAAACGATTATTGTCTTTTTACATGTGATAAGTGCGGTTGTTTGGGTCGGCGGCATGATTGCTATGCGTTACGCGGCACACCACTCCTTTTTAGAGATAGAGTCTCCGCAAAAGAGGTTGGAGAGAATCGCTCATGCACTAAAGAGACTCTTCTATCTAGTCCTTCCTTTTGTCGTAACTCTTATGGTAACGGCAGTTTTTATGATAAAGGGCTACGGTCTGAACCAGAGTGATTTTTCTGCTCTCTCACATGCCAAAGAGGGTATCTGGAGTGTTATGTTTATCAATCTAATTGTGATGATTTTAAGAAGAAACAGAGGCGAGAGAATGTTGAATGAGGGCAACATGGTCGGCGCAAAAAATCAGATAGAATTTATCGGAAAATTTATGGTTCCTCTCAATATTGCTCTTGGTGTTAGTGCTATATTTTTAGGGACATATCTCTCAAGCAGCATCTAATGCTAAGACTTGCCTCTACGTCACAAACCCGTGCACAACTTCTCAGAGATGCGGGTATCGGTTTCATTCAAGAGAGTGTGGATTTTGATGAAGAGAATATAGTGGCAAGCTCGCCAAAAAACTTTGTATATCAGGCGACACTAGGAAAATTTGAAGCAAATGTAAGAGCTTTTGGGTATGATGAGTACCCACTTTTAGTTGCCGATACCGTGGTTGCTTCTTGCGGACAGATACTCAGAAAAGCAAAATGTGTTGATGATGCGCGAAATATACTCCTTACGCAAAGTGGGAGCGTTACAAGCATCATTACATGCATGATATATCAATCGCGCAAGATGAAGATTATTGATATCTCCACAACGGAGTATCTTTTTGATGATTTTGATTTGGATGATGTCGAGAGATATCTGCAAAGCGGGGAGTGGCGCGGCAAAGCCGGAGCCTGTATGGTTGAGGGATTTTGCAAGCACTATATAAAAAGTGTTAAGGGATATGAGAGCACAGCTATGGGGCTTAGTGTTGAAGTGCTTAAGAGATTTGCACTCTAAACGGTAAAAAATGGTATAATCTGTTCAAATAAATCTGAGGATCTTTTATTTTTAAAATCAATAAGTCTCTATTCATCGGTATCACACTCATTCTTTTTGTATCAGCTTGGACTTTTATTTATACGGTGCTCCAAGAAAGGGATAGTCTTCAGAGTCAAAATTATACGCAAGAAGCTTTGCAGATGCAAAAAAAGCTCAATGCTCTTATTGTTGCAAAGCAAAAGGCGACGCTTGCCATAGCATTAAGTGTTGTAAATAATAATGACCTTAAAGAGCAGATAAAGCACAAAAGCATTCCAAAAAATTTCTATAAAGAACTTATTGCAAAGTTTAAAGAGCATACACTTTATAAAAATATATGGATACAAATAGTAGACAGTGACCTAAACTCTATTTATAAAAGCTGGAGTGAGAGTGCGTATAACAATAAAATATCTTTTAGGAACGACATAAGAAAGGCTATAAAAGAGAAGAGTCCTGTAATTAGCATAAATTCGGGTGTTCATAGCCTCTCTTTGAGATCTATTGTGCCGCTAATAGAAGAGGGCAGAGTTATCGGGGCTTTGGAAGTAATATCACACTTTAACTCTATAGCAAAAGAGTTGGAAGAGTTTGAAGTGGATTCTGTTGTAGTTTTGGCAAAAGAGAGAAACGGATATCTTAAAAAACCTTTTACAAAGATATTCATAGATAACTATTATATTGCAAACTTTAATGCTCCGTCGCAATTTATGGAATTTTTGCATAAAGAGGGTATAGAAAACTATTTTAATTCATCCCACATGGTTCAAGATGGACATTTGATTGTTTCATACGAGATAAAAGACATTGAAGATAGAGTCATAGGGCATTATATAATGTTCAAAAATATAGATAAAATTTCGGATAAAAATCTTGATTTTTTTATGTTAAAGTGGTTTATAATATCTGCTTTTGTGGTGCTTGCACTAGCAATAATAATCGGTAATTATGTATATAATAAAAACAAAAAGCAGAAGAGTTACTATAAAAATATTATAGACTCTTCATCCAATATGGTTTTAGTAGTAGATAAAAACTCCATACTAGATGTAAACAAGATATTTTTTAAATATTTTGATAAATATAAAACGCTTGAAGAGTTTAAAAAAGAGAATAGTTCAATATCTGATTTTTTTGTAGAGGAGGAGGGGTATGTACAAAGAGAGACTGAGGGGAAAAATTGGCTTGAGGCTGTTATTGAAAATCCAAAAAACAATCAAGTCAAGATTATTTATGACGCAAAGGAGTACTACTTTACAGTAGGCGTTTCTTTTATATCTAAAGAAGATAGACACTATAGCGCTATATTTTCAGATATAACAAAAGAGAAGCTTTATCAACAGGAGCTTGAACATACAAATATAACGGACCCTCTTACAAAGATAAAAAACAGGTACTACTACAATGTGCAGATTAAAAAAGAGAGCTCTAATGCAAACCGCTACTTCTACCCGCTCTCGCTTGTTATCTTTGACATTGACCATTTTAAAAAGATAAACGATAGCTGTGGGCATGATATTGGTGACGCTGTTTTAATAGAGTATACAAAACTTATATCTTCGCACTTAAGAGACGGCGATATATTTTGTAGAATCGGAGGAGAGGAGTTTGCTTTTATTCTTCCCTATGTGAGTAAGTCAGATGCCTACAGAATAGCCGATAAAGTTAGAGCCAAAGTAGAAGCGCATAAGAAGATTTTTGCCGTTACTATGAGCTTTGGAGTAACAGAGTATATAAAAGGTGAGGATTTGGAAGTAACGTTTAAAAGAGCAGATAAGGCACTTTATGAGGCGAAAAATGCAGGTAGAAACAAGGTTGTGGTCAGATAATGTACTATGAGAGTGAGTTGCGCGCACTAAAAAAATCTCAAAGATATAGAGAAAGAGAAGTTTACGATAGCTCTCTTTTGGATTTTGCTTCAAACGACTATCTCGGTCTTGCGCATAACAGGGAGCTTCATGAGGGCACCTGTAAAACGCTCTCAAAAATGTCTCTTCACAGCTCAAAAGCCTCACTCTTGGTAAACGGTTATCATCAGATACACAAAGATTTTGAGGCAGCTTTATGCGAGGCAAACGGCTTTGAAGATGGAGTGATTTTAGGGAGCGGATTTAATGCAAATATTGCTCTTATAGAGTCTCTTGTGAGGCGAGGAGATACGCTTTTTATGGATGAGAAGTACCATGCTTCGGGGGTGCTGGCATCAAACATAAAGAGTGTAAATGTAAAGTTTTTTTCTCACAACAACATGCAAGAGCTTGAAAATCTCTTAAAATCATCGGGTGCAAAGCGTAAGATAGTAGCAGTTGAGGGAATCTACTCAATGGATGGCGATCTGGTTGATAGAGCAGTCTTTGAGATTTGCGATAGATATAATGCTATCTTGATAGTGGATGAAGCACACAGCAGCGGCGTGATAGGAGATAATCTTATGGGAGTTTTTGATTACTATAAGATCAAGATAAAACCAAACTACATCAAGATGGGCACGCTCGGAAAAGCTTACGGGAGTTTCGGCGCTTTCATACTTGCCTCTTCACATATAGTCGAGTATCTTATAAATCGTGCAAAGCCTATTATATACGCTACTTCGCTCTCTCTGTACGATACGCTTTTGGCACATAACGCGCTTAGGTATATTTTGCAAAACAGAGAGTCTCTAAAGGGCGAGATACAAAAGCGCCAAAATATCGTCTATGAGGAGCTGGGCATCAGAGTAGAGGGGCTTATTGTCCCAATCCCAATAAACGACAACAAGAGGGTTATTGAGATTAAAGAGAGTCTTAAAGAGAGAGGATTTGCCATCGGAGCAATCAGACAACCGACAGTTGAGAGCGCCATCGTACGATTGATAGCAAGGCTTGGCGAGAGTTGCGATTTGTTAAGAGAGTTGTGTATTAATTTAGCTAAAATAAGATAATGAATATAACAAAACTGCGAATAAAAACTCCCACAAAAGAGTTGGTAGATATCTCGTTTGAAATCTCATCCTCTTTGGCGCTTGTAGGGCAGAGCGGAAGCGGCAAAAGCTTGACGATTAAAGCTCTTTTAAACATGCTTCCAAATAGCATGGAGATGGAACTTGAGCATGAGGGTGATTTTGAGCTTATTGCAGGGAAGACACTGGCTTTTGTGCCTCAAAATCCATTTACGGCGCTCTCTCCTCTTACGAAGATAAAGAGTCAGTTTTTTGTTTCGCAGCAAAGAGTTAAAAAACTCTTTGCTCAAGTCGGACTTGAGATGGAGCTGCTTGAGAGGTTTCCTCCAGAGCTCTCAGGCGGGCAGCTTCAACGTGTTGTAATCGCTATGGCGCTTAGTAGTGAGCCGGAGCTTATTCTGCTTGATGAGCCTACTACGGCGCTTGATCCAAAGAGCAGAGTTTTGATTTTGGATCTTTTAAAGTCTCTGCAGGCAGAGTTTGGTTTTAAGATACTTTTTGTGACACACGACATGAATTCTGCTAAAATTTTATGCGAAGATATCTGTGTGATTAAAAATGGAAAAGTTGTGGAGAGTGCAAAGATGCAAGATGTTTTACAAAATCCGCAGAGCGAATATACAAAGGTTTTAATTGATGCAAATTTTGCAAACAGGAGTTTTAGAGTATGAAAATTTTTAAAAATGTATTTTTTACACTCCTTCTAATGGGGTTTTTAACCCCATTTTTGGTTTTGGGCTACTTTTTGGTCGGAGAAGATTATGATATATCTTCGCTAAAAGAGTACAAACCCTCTTTGACGACACGCTTTTATGATAAAAACGGCGAAAAAATAGCCAATATTTTTGAGGGCGAACATAGATATTATGCCGAGTTTAACGAAATTCCTCCAAGAGCTATAGAGGCACTTTTAGCTATAGAAGATACGACATTTTTTGAACATCCGGGCATAAATGTAGATGCGATTTTTAGAGCAATCATCAAAGATATAAAAGCAGGAGGGTTGGTTGAGGGTGCCAGCACGATTACGCAGCAGCTTGTTAAAAACAGACTCTTAAGTAGAGAGAAAAAGATATCAAGAAAGATTAAAGAGCTCATCTACGCTTTAAAAGTAGAGATGGCACTCACCAAAGAGGAGATTTTAGAGAGATACCTAAATGAGATCTACTTCGGGCACGGCTACTACGGAATCAAAACGGCGGCAGATGGCTATTTTCATAAAAAACTCGGTGATCTGACCCTAAAAGAGATGGCACTTTTGGTAGGTCTGCCAAAAGCACCAAGCACTTACGCTCCGACAAAAAATTATGAGATCTCTATGGGCAGGGCAAATCGTGTAATTGCCAGAATGTATGCGCTTGGGTGGATTGATGAAGATACTTATAATGATGCACTGCTTGAATCGCCGCAGGTTTTTGACGATACTTTGACGCAAAACAGCGCACCGTTTATAGTCGATGAAGTTCTTAGAAGAGCGGCGGAGTTCGGGATTGAGGATATAAAAAGCGGCGGATACGAAATATATACGACAATAGATATGAGACTTCAAGCAGCGGCAAGAGATTCGCTAAAAAAAGCTTACGATATGTCCGTTAAGAGAATTGAGAGTTATATTGAAAATGACAAGAGAAGAGTTGCCTCAAACCCTGATCTTGAAGTCCAGCTGGATATAAACACATCTATTTTAAACGGCGCCCTTGTCTCTCTTGACTCAAAAACAGGAGATATTTTAGCACTTGTGGGGAGCGTAGATTATCAAAAAAGCTCATATAACAGAGCGACACAAGGACGCCGTCAACCCGGCTCTGCATTTAAGCCTTTTGTATATCAGGTAGCCATAGATCTGGGCTACTCGGGAGCAACGGAATTAATAGATATTTCTAGAACATATACATATGAAAAAAATGGCGAAGAGTTAAAGTGGCAGCCTAAAAATTATGAGAAGAACTACAGAGGACTTTTGACGCTTAGAGAGGCTCTTGTACACTCAAGAAACCTGGCTACTATAAACCTTGTAAATGATATAGGTCTTAGTGCACTTCTTAAGGAGTTTAGGAAGTTTGGTATAGCAAATCTTCCGCCAGACCTCTCTATTGCGCTGGGGAGTATTACGCTCTCGCCTCTGGAACTCGCAAAATACTATACATCTTTTGCAAACGGCGGCATACAGGTTGAGCCGCATCTTATTCGCTATATTGATAAAGGCACGACTACAATTTACGAAAAAGCTGAACGTACTCGTTTTATCACAGAAGAGACGCAGGCTTACATCATGACTACTATCCTTCAAGACGTTATCAAAAAAGGAACGGGAAGAAGGGCAAATGTCAAAGGGATAGAGCTTGCCGGAAAAACCGGAACCACAAATAACAATATAGATGGATGGTTTGCAGGATACTCTCCTACCATAGAGACTGTTGTCTGGTTTGGAAACGATGATAATACGCCGATGCATAGAAGAGAGACGGGCGGAAAAATAGCAGCACCTGCTTTTGCAATGTTTTATGAAGAGCTACTGGGACTCTATCCGCAGATTCAAAGAAAATTTGAAAAGCCTGATGGAGTAATGGAAGTAAATATAAACGGAAATCCAGAGTTTTTCAGCGATATATCAAAACCGCCTCGAGTAGAAGCGGAAGTAAATTCCCAAGAGATGCTGCTTTTTTAATACTTATCTCGCACTATGTTGTGACAACGAAAGCATGCATGCTCTATGTAGGTGTAAGCTCTTTGAGACTCTTCGCGACGAACTAAACCTGATTGATTGTGCTTGTTTTCAATGGCATCTAAAATTATCTGAACATTATGGCTTATGATTTGCGCACTCATAACCGCTTCATTTGCTTTATGTTTTTTGTTCTCTGGGAGCATAGCAGAGAAGTTCTCTTTGTTCCCCAATAAATCATGCGCATGTTGTGAAAAGCGCTTTATTGAATCTTCTACACCCTTCTGATCGCTGGCTATAAATGATTTTTGAACTTCGGCAAGCTCCACTCCAAGCTGCAACATGTTTGTTTTAAGATCGTAAGCATTAAGTGAGGTAAAAAGTAGAATTATCAAACTACCTACTACTGTTTTTTTTAACATAGCAGAACTCCTTATTTTGTTATGATTGATTGTAACATAATGTTTTTAGGGTTAGCCTTAAAAATTTTTAAAGAATAGAGAGTGAAATAGAAGTAAACTCACAAGAGATGCTGCTTTTTTAAAAGTAGTATCCCAGACGAAGTGTAAGTGAGTTTTCACTTGCGCTGTCGCTTAAGCCATGCGAATAGCCAAATGTTGTGAACCAATTTGCATCTATACTATAAAAAGCGTATAAAGAGAGTGTTTCTATCTCATCGGCATCTTTGTAGACGCTATCGCTGATTGTGTAGTAGCCGCTTATATATAGGTTGCTAGAGGCGTGAACTCCAGCACCTCCGCTGTAGGAGTGCGTATCTTGGTAGGAGACTATCCCCAAAATATCATCATCGTTAACCATTGTGTAGCTGTACCCGCCAAAGAGGTTTATCTTTTCTACCATATAACTAAAACTCGCACTCGCCACTACATCCATATTGTTGTTCTCAAGTTCGGTGTCATAGGTCGGAAGAAGAACTCCGCCGCCGATTCTCAGAGTCAGTTTATTTGATGGAGAGAGTTTGTAGTATGCTCCTATAAATGTGTCATTTAGTCCGCTCTCTTCATCAGAGTCGTAGTATGATGTACTGGCTTGAAGAGAGAAGTTTTGGTAGTAGTAGTCCACCTGCAGGCTTTGGGTAAGTGTATCTGAGTTTTTAACCGTGGCATAATCTGCCTCGGAGAGACCAATGCCGTAGATAATGCTGAAGTGGTGTTCGTTGCCGAGCACTTTTATAGTGCACCCTTCTATGTCCACTAGCTCGTTAAAGGAGGTGTTTGGGCATTTGTCAACATTGTCCTCAACACCGTCCATGTCGTAGTCGCTGTATGCCAAGAGAGTAAGCGAAGTCGCCATTATGAGAATAAGCGTTTTTTTAAACATTTTTGTCCTTTTGCAGCACTCGTCAGCGCTGATTATAGTAAATTTTGTAGTAGTCTATTTGTTCATAAATTTGTTTGGCGTACCGCTTATATCAGGCGTAACGCTTGGATTTTCCTGGATATACTGAGAGCCGACTTGATTTTGATTCATTCTTTGAGCCTCTTGTCTCTCTCCAACTTCATCCATCTGATTTACGCGAACTCTCTCTCTGACTCTATCTCTTGCTTGTATCTGCTGATCTTCAGCATCCATGCTTGAGCGAAACTCCTCAATAGCCGCTTCTCTCTCCTCTTGACTTAGCGTGGACAGAGTTGTTTTAAACTCATTCATAAGTCTGACTCTCTCTTGCGGTGTCGCCGTTTTTAAAGCCTCAATTTGGGCATCCACGTCTACTTCTGCCAAGAGAAAGCTCAAGCTTCCAAGCAGCATTAAAGTTACACTTAACTTTAGTGTTTTCATTTCTCAATCCTTTTGTTTTTGATGGTAAAAGTATCACATAAAAGTGTTAGTTCTATATAAGCAAGAGATTAGCGAACTATTAGTTTGGAGAGGTTTAAGGAGAAGTCACTTCCGACTCCAAGCTCGCTTTTTACCTCTATTTTAATGTCTAGCTCCTCAGAGAGTTTTTTTACTATATGAAGACCGATTCCCAGACCTCTCTCTTGCTCTTTATAAAATCTCTCAAAAATACGTTTTGGATTTTTAATCCCTTTGCCCGTGTCTGTTATATGCAGAGTAGCGTTTTTATCATTGTAGCTTACTTTGACGAAGCCATCAGCTCTGTTATATTTGGCCGCATTTGAGAAAATATTCTCAACTATGCGCAAGAAGGCATCTCTGTTGGTAAATATCTCCCTCTTAGTCATCTCTACTTTAAACTCAATACCCGGGTAGTTTTTCTCAAGCATATAGATGTTTTTGTCAACTATCTCTTTAATTTCAAACTTCTCTTTTTCCTCCAGATGGTTCTGCAGATATGCGCGCAGATGCTGCTGCAGGCTAAGGATATTCTCCACGCTCTTCTCTATTCTCTGTATCTTTTCATTATCTCCAACTTCTTTTTTAAGCATCGCACTGTTTAGCCTAAGGGATGAGAGCGGAGTGTTAAAGTCGTGAAGTATATCTTTTATAAACTCCTGTGTAAGAAGCAGGGCACTTCTTAGAGGGTAGAGAGCATAGACCGAGAAGAGCATGGAGAGAACAAAAACTACAGCGAGAATTGATAAAAAGCTGTACAAAGCCTTTTCTTGCAGCTTTTGAAGCTCCATGTCGTAGCTTTGTGAGCTAAAAGCAAGTTCCATTATGTACTTTTGAGAGTTTGGAATAGGGTAGTAACTCTTTAAGCCCTCCTCATTTTTGTAGAGCGTATAGAGCTTTTGGTTTTCTGGTTCTATAAACCCTATCTCAAATTTTTCACATTTTAGGTCAAAACTGCAGAGCCTCATCTCAGAGAAGAGCTGCTCGTTTAGTGTCTGAATCTCTTTTGTGTAGTTTATGTAAAAGAGCGTTGCTATCAAGATGCCAAGAGAGCCGAAAAAGAGCAAAAAGCTCTTTAAAAATGATTCAATCTCCGCTCTACTCAACTATATATCCTACCGAACGTAGATTTTTAATATTGAGCCCAGTCGTCTGTTTTAGCTTTGTTAGTGCAACTCTAAGAGCAGACAAGGAGGGTTTCTCTAAGCAATCCAGCAGCATATCCTGAGTGATGACCTGAGAGATATTTCTTATAAAGAGGCTAAAGAGCTTCTCTTGAACCTCTCCGAGCGCTATCGTCTCTGCATCTTTTTTAAGAGTTTTCGTTTTGGGATTGAACTCTAAATCTTTGTACTTGATGGTTGCATTTGTGTCTGCAAATTTGGCATTTACTCTAATGAGAAGCTCTTCGGGAAAGAAGGGTTTTTTGATGTAGTCTTGTGCTCCTACGGCAAACGCCTTTGAGATGGAGCCCAAATCAACAAGGGCGCTTATAAATATGGTCGGGGTTTTGTCATCCGCTTCTCTGAGGGATTTTAGAAGCTCAAGTCCGTTAATATCGGGAACGTTTATATCAAATATATAGAGATCAAATACATCCTCATAAGATGCGTCTGCCGCTTCATCGCCGCTTCTTGCAAGAGTAACCGCATAGCCCTCAGACTCTAGCAGTTCGACAAGGGTTTGACCCAGCATGGAGTCATCTTCTAAAAGCAGGATTCTTTTTTTCATGCTCAATTATATTATAAAAGTGTTAGCTATGGGTTACTTAGAGTTTAAAATAATTTGCACCAAAGAAAATTGAGGGTAAAATCAAATATGAGCAAGATTATTTTAATAGTTTTTATATTTATGTTGAATTTAGTAGCTGATGAGGCGCATGAGATTATCAAAAAGCTTGATGAAAACTTCAGAGGCAAAAATATCTATATGAAGATAAACATGAAGATAGTCTCTATGGGACATGAGCGGGTTATGAAGATGCAGAGCTACTCGCAGGGGACAAAAAAGAGCTTTGTAAAAATCATCTACCCTCCAAAAGATGAGGGAATCACCTTTTTGAGCCTCGATAGAGAGATGTGGCAGTACGTTCCAAAGATAGAGAGAATCATAAAAATACCGCCCTCCATGATGCTTCAAAAATGGATGGGAAGCGATATAACAAACGACGATATGGTAAAACAGAGTTCAATAGTTGAGGATTATGAGCCAAAAATCATCAAAAGAGAGGGCAGCGTCGTAACAATCTCCCTTACGCCAAAAGAGAATGCTCCCGTGGTCTGGGGAAAAATCACTCTTAATATAGACACTACTACCTACACATCTCACAAAGATATATTTTACGACGAAGAGGGTAGAGAGGTAAGATATTTTATCTATAAAGATGTAAAAAAGGTCGGCAATTACTATATCCCGACCTACTGGAGGGTACAATCAAGCGATACTGAGGGCAGGTATACGGAGATGATTTTAGAAGAGGTTGAGTATGATACGAAAATATCAGAGGAGTACTTTACGAAAAGCGCCTTGAAGAGATTTTCAAAGTAGGATGAGCAGAGATGTTTAAACTTGCACTTAAAAACACTCTTTTTTATAAAGGACGCTCTATTGCTACGGCTGTTTTAACCTTTGTATCGACGATGCTTTTTATACTCTTTATATCTCTGCAAGACGGTTCACATAACTCCATGCTTGAAAATTCGCTAAAAATCTATACGGGCGCTATAGAGATTTATCGTAAAGATTATCGCGATATCGGCGGCAACGAGTATCTTATACAAGACGTTAAAGCCATTACGGATAAACTTGAAAAAATAGATGCTATTGAGGAGTACAGTCCAAGGTATGAGACATACGGTCTGCTCTCAAACAAGGAGTACTCAGCTGCCTCTATGGTAGCGGGGATAGAGCCAAACAAGGAGAGGCTCTTAAGCTCTCTTGAGTCGGCGCTTATAGAGGGCTCTTTTTTGGATCATGGCTCTGCAAACTGTATCTACATGGGCGCAGAACTGCTTAAAAAACTAAAACTAGGTATCGGCGATGAGGTTGCTTTTATCGGAAGCGCAAGTGATGGCTCTTTTGCGGCTGATATGCTTAGGGTATGCGGAGTATTTAAAACAGGCTCGTTTGAGTTTGATTCAAGCACCTCGTTTGTCGCAAGAAGCTATTTTGACGAGTTGATGAGTGCAAAAAACAGAGCCTCTTATATAACTCTAAAGCTGAAAAATATAGAGGATGCAGAGAGGGTAAATGAGCAAATAATCTCAATGCTTGATGATGAAAATCTGGAGTCTCTTACATGGAAGACGCTTATGAAGAGTATGGTTGAGATTATGGAAATTGATTCCGTTTTTGGGTATATCTCCCTCTCTCTGTTTATGGTTGTAATCTTTTTTGTGATTATGATTTACGGTTTTGTAAATGTTAGCTCTCGCATAAAAGAGTTTGGTGTTTTGCGTTGTATAGGGCTTTCAAAGAGAGATGTTTTTCTGCTTCTTTTTTATGAAATTGCTCTGCTCTCTATCTTTGCAACTCTTTTGGCAACGCCGATTGCCGCTTATATCTGTTACTACTACAACATAAATCCCATCGTTATAGATGGGATTGCCGACATGTACAAGGATTACGGAATCGTCTCGGATGAGATACCATTTGATTATAATCTATTTACTATCGGTTGGAATGTCGGAGTTATCTATCTGCTGAATTTTTTGAGCATTTTGTACCCATACATGTACATAAACTCATTTAGACCGATTGAGGCGACAAGACATGTATAAACTTATACTAAAACTGGCATGGAAAAACTCATTTTTAAGACGATCCAGAACGCTTCTGGTTATCATCATGATTGCTGTGAGCATGAGCATGATGCTTGCTATCGAAGGTATTTACGACGGTATGGTCGAGAACATGGTGGATAAGAACAAAAGAAGCGACAGTGGCGATATCAGCATCTTTGCAAAAGAGTATAGAATAAACAAAGATTTAGCATATATGATAAAAAATGCAGATGAGATAAAAGCAGAAATAGAGAGTATGAAAGGCGCCCAAGCGGTTGTTTTAAGAGTAAAAGCAGAAGGGCTTCTCTCAACTGCGAGAAAATCATCGTTTGCATCCGTTGTCGGCATAGATTTGCAAGAGGAGGAGCGTTTTGGAAAGTTTAGCGAGTTTTTGAAAGAGGGCACGATTGATTTGCAAAAACAGGGTGCTATCGTAGGGCTAGAGCTTGCAAAAACACTCAAAGTTGGGGTGGGTTCGAAGGTTGTTTTTTCCACACAGGATATTAGGGGAGAGATAAACTCTATAGCGCTTTACGTTAGAGCCATCGTTCAGACAACAAATATCTCCCTTGACAACAGCGCTATTTTCATAGATATCAATCAGCTGCATAAATTTCTGGGAACCGACTCCAAAAATGCTATGCAGATTGCTATCAGAGGCGAAGATGAGGAGCTTTACGGCAAACTTAAGATAGCATTTGCAGAGCTCGATGTTAAAAGTTTTTTAGAGCTGCAGCCTATGATGAAGCAGATGCAGGATTTGATGATTATATTTAACTCCGTAACATTTCTAATAGTTATGGGAGTTGTTTTCATAGGGATTTTCGGCGTCATGTATGTCTCCATATTGGACAGAGTCCGCGAATTTGGAATCATGATAAGCGTGGGGATGCACTACAAATATATAACCATTCAGATATTTTTAGAGTCTATAGTTATAGGAGTTCTAGGATATCTCAGCGGAGCGGTTTTAGGAGCCGTTTTGCTTACCTATCTTGAGCACTACGGCATAGATTTAAGCGCATTTTCCGACGCTTTATCGGCGTGGGGTTATGAGGCGGTAATATACGCCACCATAAAAGCCTCATACTTTACGACCACCTTGGGCGCGATTATGGCTGCATCCATGTTGAGCGTAATTATCCCGCTGGCAAAGATAAAAAGACTCAATCCCATAGAAGTAATCAAGGCTGAGAAATGATTAAGTTACAAAATGTAAACAAGTACTTTTTTAAGGGCGAACCCAGAGAGGTTCATGCGCTTCGTGATATAAATCTTAGTATAGAAGAGGGAGAGTTTACCCTTTTTGGCGGACCTTCGGGATGCGGCAAAACTACGCTTTTAAATATAATAGGTGCGCTTGATAGTTGCGATAGCGGCAAGATATATCTTCAAGACAAAGAGATAGGTTCTTTGGATGAGGAGTCGCGCACGACGCTAAGGCTGAATGAGTTGGGATTTGTTTTTCAGGCATATAACCTTATACCGGTTCTAAATGTCGAGGAAAATATAGGCTTTGTGATGAGACTCCGCGGCTTTAGCGATAAAGAGATAAAGCAAAGAGTTTTGGAAGTTGCAACGCTTCTGGAGATTGACAATAAGCTCAAATCGCTTCCAAATGCTCTAAGCGGAGGACAGCAGCAAAGAGTCGCAGTCGCGCGCGCGGTCGCGGCAAAACCAAAAATCATCTTAGCAGATGAGCCTACGGCAAATCTTGACTCCAACAACTCCAAAATTCTTATGAACATGATGAGAGAGCTCAACGAAAAAGAGGGAGTGAGTATTCTTTTTGCTTCGCATGATGAGCTTATTATGGAGAGTGTCAGAAGAATTGTTACGCTAAATGACGGGGCAATAGTGGATGATAATGAACGGTAAAAAAGTACTTTTTCTTCTGCTCTTTTTTGTCGGAACACTCTTTGGCGATATTAACTACAGAGTGACAAATACGAATATTACAGTTTCTCAAGGCTCAAGCATTGACTTGCAAGAGAAGCGACAAGAGTACAATTACAATAGATTTAGGCTCTATTTGGATTATTCAAATAAGGGCTATTTCACAAGCGTAATCGGTGACGGGGTAAACTATTTTGGAGATGCCTACACGGACTCAAATAGTTTCGCGTACTTGAAAAATTCCAGCTCAGACACTTCTTTTAGTACACAGACAAATTTTAAAGATTACGGCGATGGAACGGTGTACGCAAAACTCTACAGAGCATATGTCGGTTATGAGGATGCAAAAAACAGAGCGGTGGCAGGTTTGCAAAACATCTCCATGGGAGTAGGACGGATATGGACGCCTACAAATATATTTAACCCAAAAAACAGCTATGCGATAGAGCCCGATGAGATCTACGGGGTAAGCGCTCTCTCCTACGTCAGATATCTAAGCGATACTTCACATGTCACTTTCGTAGCAAGCCAAAACTCAGAAAAAAAGTTTAAGTATGCGGTAGGGTACAAAGGGTATTTAGACTTTGCCGATGTCGGAGCGAACATTGTCTACTCTGATAAAACAAAGATGTTTGCCTACGAGATAGAGGGAAATCTTGCAGATACGGGAGTGGAGTTGAGAAGTGAAGCGGGATATATAAAAAGCACTCTTTTTGATGCTCTCAATCAAGAGTATGAGGTGGATTTTTTTCAAGGAATTGTGGGCGCTGAGTACGGTTTTGTAAACGGCATCACATTGGTGTTTGAGACGCTTTACAGTTCAAAAGATTTTACCTACGAAGAGAGGCTCTTAAATCTTAATTCGGATATATTATCAAATCTACTCAATTCAAACTTTTACAGCGGAGTCAGCATCTCCTACAGTTTCAACCTATTTTTGGATGCTTCACTGCTTTATATAGAGAGTTTTGCAGATAAAAATTCGCGCTTTATATCGCCTAGCTTGAACTATACTCTAAATGATTACAACAGTTTTATGCTTGGCGCACAGATACTTGATGGAGAGAGTGAAAGTGAATTTGGAGCTCAGGGGAACAGTTACTTTTTTAAATGGAGTTTGTCGTTTTAAGAGCCAAAGAAAATAATTCCTTTGGCATTAAAATCTAATGAAAAGCTCTGTTTAATGCACAAAAGAGAGCTTTGACAGAAGCCGTAGCAATGTCGTTGTCAGAGCCTACTCCAAAGCAGGAGAGGGTCTCTTCTGTTTCTATCTCTATGTAAGCGATAGCTTTTGCAGAGCTTTTGTTTCCAAGAGAGTGCTCATAGTATGAGTTTATACTAAACTCGTTTTTATACTCTTTCATAAGAGCATCTTTGCACGCATCCACGGGTCCGTTGCCTTCTCCCTCCGCTACAATCTCTATGCCGTCATGGAAGTATGTTAGCGTACACTTTGAGATGCCCTTTACGCTAGAGACCGTAAAATCTACCAGTGAGATGTGTTCTTTTACTTTAAAGTAGTTTTCGTTAAAGATTTCAAACAACTCCTCAGCGGTGAGCTCTTGCCCTTTTTTATCGCTTACATCTTGGACAAGCTTGCCAACCTCGGGGTGCATCGCTTTTGGAAGCTGATAACCGAAATTTTTCTCCAGTATATAGGCAACTCCGCCTTTGCCCGATTGCGAATTGATGCGGATAATGCTCTCATAGCTTCTTCCCACATCCTCAGGATCGATTGGCAGATAAGGAACTTCCCAAAAGATCTCATTGTGAGCTTTTCTGTAAGCCAAGCCTTTGTTGATGGCATCTTGGTGTGAGCCTGAAAATGCCGTGTAGACAAGTTCTCCGATATAAGGGTGGCGTACATGCGTCTCTATCTCAGTACATCTCTCAACAATTTCTAAGACCTCATTCACATCGCTAAAGTCAAGATTTGACTCTACTCCCTGCGTTGTCATGTTAAGTGCAAGAGTAATTATGTCCACATTTCCCGTTCTCTCGCCGTTACACAAAAGCGTGCCTTCTACTCTGTCAGCTCCTGCTAGAAGTGCCAACTCGGTTGCTGCTACGCTTGTTCCACGGTCATTATGCGTATGTGTTGAGATGATGACATTTTCGCGGTTATGAAGATGTTCGCTCATCCACTCAATCTGGTCTGCATATATGTTTGGAGTTGCCATCTCCACCGTTGCTGGAAGGTTGATAATAACTTTTCTATTATCACTTATCCCCCATCTTGCCGTTACCGCGTTGGATATCTCTGCGGCAAACTCAAGCTCGGTTCCGGTAAAACTCTCTGGCGAATACTCTAAAAATATCTCTCCGTTATGTTTTTTCTCATACTTTTTGACCAAATCAACACCCTCTAGGGCAAGAGCGATAATCTCCTCTTTTGTTTTTTGAAAAACCATCTTTCTTTGGGCGGTCGATGTCGAGTTGTAAAGATGCACTGTAGCTTTTTTTACGCCCTTAAGCGCTTCAAAGGTTTTAGCTATAAGATGCTCTCTTGCTTGGACTAAGACTTGAATTGTTACATCATCAGGAATAAGATTGTCATCTACAAGGCGGCGCAAAAAATCAAACTCTACCTTAGAAGCGGATGGAAAACCAACCTCAATCTCCTTAAATCCGATTTTGAGTAAGAGTGCAAAGAGAGATAGTTTTTTGTTCATGTCCATAGGGTTGATAAGTGCTTGATTGCCGTCGCGTAAATCCACGCTGCACCACTTTGGAGCTTCTGTTATAGTATTGTCAGGCCACTTTCTTTGAGGCAAATCTATCTTTGGATAGGGGCGATATTTTCCCTGTGGAATATTTTTCATAATATACCTTTAAACTTGAATTTCAACAATGCACTCTTATATACAATTATTGTAATGCGAATTATAGCAAATTTTGGTTAGTTGATTGTTTTAAAAGAGGAGGTGATCCCGCAAAAAAGCGGGATATAAAGTTTAAAAGCCGATTAACACTGGTATGTAGTTTTAAACTCATAAGCAGTAGGACGACCCTCATCAGGCCAAACGTCTCTTTGAAATCTGTAGTCTTTGTATGCGCTGATAAATTCTTGCGAAAATACAGGTTTTAAGAAATCGTTATCACGGATAAGCGACTCTAGTGAACCGCGAAGCGTGTGCGGCATTTGAGGTATGCCTTTTTCACGAATCTCATCCAAAGTAAGTTCAAACAAATCCTCATCCATCGGACCGATTGGGATATCTTTGTTTTTTATACCATCAAGTCCAGCCATCATCATAGCTGAGAATGCTAAGTATGGACATGCAGTCGAGTCTGGAAATCTCATCTCAACACGAGTTGATTTCTCACCCGAACCGTAAGGAATACGGCAAGATGCAGAACGGTTTTGCATAGAGTATGTCAAAATTGAAGGAGCTTCAAACCCTGGGATAAGTCTCTTGTAAGAGTTTGTCGTCGGGTTTGTAAATGCTGCAAGCGAGCGAGCATGTTTGAATATACCGCCGATGTAGTGAAGCGCCATTTCGCTTATGTTAGCGTAGTTTCCTTTCTCGTAGAAAAGGTTTTTGCCCTCTTTCCAGAGTGATTGGTGTACATGCATACCGTTGCCGTTGTCGCCAAATATAGGCTTTGGCATAAATGTAGCAGTTTTACCGTTTAAGTGTGCTACCATTTTTATAACATATTTTAGTTTTTGAACATTATCAGCCGCTGTAATCATGTCTGAAAATACGATACCGATTTCGCCTTGACCCTGAGCAACTTCATGATGTCCAAGAATTACTTCTAAGCCGACTTGCTCTAAAACCAACATCATCTCAGCTCTTAAGTCAACCATGCTGTCGGTAGGAGCTACAGGAAAGTAACCGCCCTTGTTTCCTGGTCTGTGACCTGAATTGTACATGTCTGAGTAGCTTGTGTTTGAGTTCCACTCACCCTCTTCAGTGTCAATCTTGTATCCAGCTTCATTAGGGTTGTCGACAAATTGGATATTGTCAAAAACAAAGAACTCATTTTCTGGTCCGAAATATGCAGCGTCTGCAATACCTAGAGATTCAGCATGTTTTAGTGCAGCTTTTGCGATAGAACGCGGGCATCTCTCATACATACGATTTTTATATATGTCATAAACGTCACAAAAAACTATGATGGTAGGATCTGCAGTAAAAGGATCCAAAAATGCCGTAGGAACATCTGCTTTTAAAATCATGTCGGATCTGTTAATCGGCTGCCATGCATCAATAGATGAGCCGTCAAACGGGAAACCGTTTTCTAGTATCTCTCTTGTGACTGCACTCGTGCGGTAGCTTACGTGGTGCCAAGTGCCTTTGATGTCCGTAAATCTTAAGTCTACAAACTGAACATCATTTTCTTCGCAAAAAGTAAAAAACTCTTCTATATTGTTTACAAATTTTCCCATTACTTCTGTCTCCTAAATTTTATAAATAACAGTATATCCAATTTATTTTTTTAAAAAAAAGAATAATTGCTTAAATTTTAAGCAATTATGATATTTCTATCTCTAAAGTTACTTAAAAAGTTTTATCTCTCCGCCTTGTTGCGCATACATCATAAGATTTGCAATATTTACACTTCTGTCGCATGATCTCTCAAGTTTTCTAAGGCTTCCGAGTATATTTACATAGTCGATTGAGAGCTCTTTTTCATCTATGATTTTATTGAGTATCTCTTTTTCCAAAACAGCAAAAAGGTCATCGTTCATGCTCTCTTCAACAAGGACTTTTCTGTAGTTATCTTCATAATTACACTCCTCCTTTTTATTAAAGCACTCTAGTATATATTTTAGGGCATTTACGCTGCTTTTATGCAGAAGCAAGATGCTCGGTTTAAAAGGCTCAATATTGCAGCCGCTGCTTGTGTGTTCGCTCATTCTTTTTGCATATTTTTTCACGCCTTCGCCAATACGGACGAGCTCATTGGTCATCTTTAGGTAGGCTACCAAAAATCTAAGCTCTTTTGCTTCTGGTCCATAAAGTGCGAATGTTTTTATAATCTCATTATCGATATCATCGCCCTTTAAGCCGATTTTACCAAGATTCTTCTCTACCTCTTTAAATTTAGCGGTATCGGATAATTTAAAAGCTTCTAAAGAGAGCTCATCAGCAGAGGTTATGTCGCCTAAAAGCTGAGATATTTTCTCTCTTATGGTATTTATTTTTGTATCATATTTTGTTAACATATTTGTCCTTTTATTATCAACCGAATTTTCCGGTAATATACTCTTCAGTTAGTCTCTCTTTTGGTGTAACAAAAATCTCTTCAGTACGACCTAGCTCCACAAGTTCACCCAAATACATAAACCCTGTGTAGTCACTTACACGTGCGGCCTGCTGCATATTGTGCGTCACTATAATGATGGAGACCCTCTCTCTAAGCCCGACAATCAACTCCTCAATTCCCGCTGTTGAGATTGGATCAAGTGCAGATGTGGGTTCATCAAAAAGAAGTACTTCCGGCTCAACGGCAATCGCTCTTGCGATGCAGAGTCTCTGTTGCTGCCCGCCTGAGAGTCCGTTTGCGTCATGTTTGAGTCTATCTTTTGCTTCTTGCCAAATGGCTGCATCCTTAAGCGCTTTTTCTACTCTGTCTTGAAGTTCCGTTTTGTTTTTTAGCCCCTGAAGCCTAAGTCCGTAAGCAACATTGTCAAATATGCTCATAGGAAATGCCGTTGGCTTTTGAAAAATCATCCCTATTTGGGTTCTAAGTTTTATAAGATCCTCTTTTGCACCCAAGATATTTTTCTCTTTAAAGAGAATCTCTCCGTCGTATTTGTTGCCCGGATAGAGGTCATGCATACGGTTAAAACTTCTAAGAAGCGTTGTTTTACCGCATCCTGATGGTCCTATAAGTGCGGTTATGCTATGTTTTGCAATAGGCATGGTTAGTTTTTTTATATTTGGTTCATGCGCACCCGCATATGTAAACTCAAAGTTTTTAACTTCAAGCGCCTTCTCTGTGGCTATATCGATAATAGTCGCCATCATTTACCCCTTTTTTTCAATAAAAATAGTCGTCCGAGTATGTTGAGCGTTAAAATAAACATACTTAGTATAAAAGCAGCCGCCCACCCAAGTTTCTGCCAATCCTCGTACGGACTTGTTGCATAGTTATACATGGTAACCGTTAATGAAGCCATCGGCTGGCTCATGTCGGTGTTTAAGAAGTTATCGTTAAACGATGTAAAGAGCAGAGGAGCAGTCTCTCCCGCAACACGGGCAACACCGAGTAAAACTCCTGTTAAAACACCCGCTTTTGCGCCGCGGTAAACAACTTGAATGATTACTTTATATTTAGGCGCTCCAAGTGCAAAAGCAGCCTCTCTTAGAGTAGAGGGAACAAGCTGGAGCATATCATCCGTTGTTCTTAGAATTATCGGCAGCATTATAATCATAAGCGCTATAGAACCAGCCCAACCGCTAAATTGTCCACTCGGAGCAACAACGATAGCGTAAACAAAGGCACCTATGACAATAGAGGGTGCCGACATCATAATGTCTGAGATATCACGGATGGTCTCTGCGAGTTTGGATTTTTGCCCATATTCGCTTAGGTATGTTCCTGCCAATATTCCAAGCGGTACGCCAAAGAGCGATGCGTAAGAGACAAGAAGAAGCTGACCTATGAGAGCATGTTTGAGTCCGCCGCTATCATTTCCCGGAGGTGCTCCTTCGTTGAGAAAAATGGTAGCACTTAGCGCATCAACACCGTTTATAACCAATACGCTGAGAATCCAGAGTAAAAAGCCTATCCCGATGACTGCAGAGAGCGTGGAGAGAACCATTATAATCTTGTTTGTTACGATTCTTTTTTGAGTGTGAGTCATTGTCCAATCCTTTTTCTGCGCAAAAAGTAAAATTTGGCTATCGAGATAATCGTAAAACTTATAACCAAGAGCAGAAGCGATAACTCAAACAGAGATGAGTAGTAAAGTCCGCTGTCTGCTTCTGCAAACTCATTCGCCAATGTTACTGGAATCGACGTTGCGGGCTGTGTTAGATCTGCTGAGATTTTATGGACGTTACCCATTACAAAGGTTACTGCCATCGTCTCGCCGATCGCACGCCCGAGCGCTAAAATAAACGAGCCGATAATCCCGGCTTTAGCGTATGGAATGATAATGTCTTTGACGACATCCCATTTTGTTCCCCCAAGTGCGTAAGCCGACTCTTTAAGAATGTCGGGCGTCGTGTTCATGGCATCACGAGTAACTGCTGCCATAAATGGAAGTATCATAATGGAGAGAACAATTCCCGCCGTTAACATGCTGATGCCGATGCCGCCGAATATATCGCGGATAATAGGAACAAAGTAAAAAAGTCCCCACATGCCGTAAATAACGGATGGAATTGCGGCTAAAAGCTCTATGGAGACGCCTACGGGTGTTTTAATCTTTGCATGTGCGATTTCGCTTAAAAATATGGCAACACCGATAGCTAAAGGAACAGCCAAAATCATGGCTAAAAAGGTTGAAACAACGGAGCCGTAGATAGCAGGGAGCGCCCCAAACTTCTCTAAATTCGGTGCCCATTTTGTCTCGGTTAAAAAACTAAATCCGAAGGCTTCTATAGATTCAAGCGAGTGTTCAAATAGGACGGTAAAAATCCAAGCAACGATAAGCAACACGCCAATGGCTATAAACTTTGTTGCATTTGCAAAAATTTTATCTATTATATTACTCAACAGCACTCTCCCATAAAAATAAAGTTTGGAATAATATGTAATATTGATTACAAAAAGGTTACGAAATGGTTACCGAGGACGTAAGTGCTTATCAAGTCGATTGTTTATATACTTACACAAACAATGCAAGAGAGGTCTTCAAAGGAGTGTTATGAAAGAGAAGAGAGAAGCAGAGAGTGACAGAAGAAAACAGAGCCAAGAAGGTAAGGTAAGAGTCTGGGTAAAAGAGGAGACGCTTCTATATGAAGCGGAGTTGAAAAAATTACAAGTAGAACTCCTGAAGTTTCAAAACCATGTAAAAGAGCAGGGACTTAAAGTCGTTATGGTTTTTGAGGGGCGTGACGCGGCAGGCAAAGGCGGAACTATCAAGAGAATCATAGAG
>NZ_JAVVFL010000184.1:0-4413 GCF_032250635.1 Sulfurimonas sp. | reverse complement strand
ATATTTGCGGAGTAACCGAGAAGTGGAAGATGGAACACTTTTTAAAAGAGCAGATTAAGATTATTCGCGAAAAAGTGGGCAAAGGAAAAGTTCTTTGCGGATTAAGCGGAGGCGTTGACAGCTCTGTTGTGGCGGCGATGCTTTATGAGGCAATCGGCGATCAACTGGTTCCAGTTTTTGTAGATAACGGACTTTTGCGCAAAGGCGAGAGAGAGCAGGTTGAAGAGGTTTTCAAAATCAATCTAAAGGTTCCTTTGGTTGTCATTGATGCAAGAGAGAGCTTTTTGAGCAAGCTTGCAGGAGTAAGTGATCCTGAGAAGAAACGTCAAATTATCGGGCACACATTTATAGAAGAGTTTGAAAAAGAGGCTAAGAAACATGACGGCATTAAATTCTTAGCACAGGGCACTCTCTACCCAGACGTTATAGAGTCTATCTCCGTAAACGGACCCTCTGAGGTTATAAAATCGCACCACAATGTAGGCGGACTTCCTGATTGGATGGATTTTCAACTTATAGAGCCTCTTCGTGAACTCTTTAAAGATGAGGTGAGAAAAATCGGTTTAGAATTGGGACTTCCAGAGTCTATGATTAATCGTCATCCATTCCCTGGACCGGGACTTGCAATCCGAATCATGGGTGAAGTTAATGAAGCTGATTTGAGTATTCTTAGAGAAGCGGATGTTATTTTGTTAGATGAGTTAAAAGCGAGCGGATACTATGCAAAAACATGGCAGGCGTTTGTTGTTTTACTAAACGTAAAATCAGTCGGCGTTATGGGTGATAACCGTACATATGACAATACTGTTTGTGTGAGAGTCGTTGAAGCAGTTGATGGAATGACGGCTACATTTGCTCATCTTCCCCATGATCTCCTAGAGAGAATAAGCAGAAGAATTATCAATGAAGTTGATGGCATTAACCGCGTAGTTTATGATATAAGTTCTAAACCACCCGCTACAATCGAGTGGGAATAAATAGTTTTTATATGCCAAAAAAAATCTACCTCTTCGCAACTTCTAAAAGCGAACATGCTATCAATGTTAAATCTTTAGATGTCAGGTATTTAAAACCTGATATCGATTTTTCCAAGTACGACTATCTCATTATGACATCCAAGCAGACCGTAAAAGCACTCGAGCAGTATGATAAAAAAGATTTTATAGATACTCCTGCACTTTGTGTTTCTATAAAAACTGCAGTTGCTTATAAAGAGTTCGGCGGTACTGTTTTGGCAGTAGGCGACGGATATGGGGATAACCTTGCTAAAAACATAAAAGAGTTTCCCAAAGAGACAAAATGGCTCTATCTAAGAGCTGAGCTCATAGCCTCCGATTTCGTCAAAAGAAGTAAGGATGAGGGTTATAAAATAGATGATGAAATTCTTTATGTCAGTGAGTGTTCCAAAGAGATTTTGCAGACAAGAGTAGATGATGATTCTACTCTGATTTTCACATCACCCTCGTCTGTAGAGTGCTTTTTGAAAAACAACTCTATCCACCCTGACGCCAAAATTATAGTCATAGGCAGTACAACCGCGAGAAGTTTGCCAGAGGGTATAAGATATATAACAAGCGAAAAAACATCAATAGAGAGCTGCATCGAGTTGGCATTGAGCATTTAAAAGAAAATTCAAGAATTTTTTTTGTATAATCATATTAGTAGTCTGGATAGTTCGAGAAACCGCACTAATGAGGGTTCTACATTTTCAAGTAGCGAACACGTAGGATTTTTGTGTGTCGGTGTTGTCGTTTGAGATACGTTAACTCTGTCGAGACAATGTCGCCGTTATAAAATACTCTCTTCGCCCAAATTCGGCTTTTAGAACCAAGCCAAATGCGAGACGGCTGTCCGGGCTACTTTAACAGAGATATCTGCTTAGTCTATTTTGATAGATTGAGTAGATATTTTTTAAATTACTTATGGAGTGTTGATGAAAATTTTAATTTTGGGTAGCGGTGGCAGAGAGTACTCTATTGCCAGAGCGATATTAAACGAAAAAGAGGCTCATGAACTTTTTTTTATGCCCGGAAATGGTGCAACAAGCTCTTTGGGAACAAACCTAAACATTAAAGATTATAACGATTTAGCTGCTTATGCAAAAGAGAACAGTATTGATTTGACTATTGTTGGTCCTGAAGCTCCGCTTGTAGATGGAGTAGTTGATATTTTCAAATCACTCGGACTTACTATTTTTGGACCAAGCAAAGAGGCGGCTCAGCTTGAGGGCTCAAAAGTCTATATGAAGAACTTTTTGGCAAAGTACAACATCCCTACAGCGCGCTACATTGAGACGGCTTCAATTGAAGATGCCTTTAAATTTGCAGATACTCTAAGCGCTCCGATTGTTGTTAAAGCAGATGGACTCTGCGGTGGCAAAGGCGTTATTATTGCGCAAAATCATGATGAGGCAAAAGTTGCAATATCTGAGATGCTAAGCGGAAAAAGTTTCGGAGATGCAGGACACAAAGTTGTAGTTGAAGAGTTTTTAGACGGTTATGAACTCTCAATGTTTGCCGTTTGTGACGGAGATGACTATATCTTACTTCCGGCAGCTCAAGACCACAAGCGACTTAAAGACGGTGATGAGGGACCAAATACAGGGGGAATGGGTGCTTATGCTCCAACTCCTTTGGTTGATGAAGCGCTTTATCAAAAAGTAAGAGAGAGGATAATCCTTCCTACGCTTGATGGAATGAAAAAAGAGGGAGCACCTTTTGAAGGCGTTCTTTTTATTGGAATCATGGTTGTAAACGGCGAGCCGATTACTCTGGAGTTCAATGTCCGTTTTGGAGATCCTGAGTGTGAAATTCTTATGCCGCTTATGATTTCAAGCGTAAGTGATATGTTCTACAAAGCTGCTACAAATAGACTCAGTGAAATAAAAGTAGAGTTTTCAAACCAATATGCCGTAGGCGTGGTTATGGCAAGCGCAAACTATCCCTACTCAAATTCAACACCGGCTGAAATTATAGTAGATGATGTGCATCATGAAGAGATTGAGAAGTATACGCATATCTCATATGCCAGTGTTAGCATGATTGATGGCGTACTATACGCGGACGGCGGGAGAGTTTTGGTTTGTGTCGGTATCGGAGAGAGTATAAAAGAGGCAAGAGACAGAGCATACATGAGATGCGGACAGGTTCATTTTGCAGGTAAAAAACTCAGAACAGACATAGCCTATCAAGCGCTCTAAAAAGAAGTGAAGTGAACGAAGAGATTAACAAAAGACTTTATCAAGAGGGAATGACATTGGCCCCTATAAAAAAAAGAGGCATGGCATTTTTTATAGATGAGATGCTGCTTTCTCTTTTGCTTATTATTGCGCTTGGGGACTCTTTTTTTGACGCTAAAACAGTTGAAGAGATGATTATCCTTACAAATACGTTTGTTTTGGAGTATATGGCTGTAAAAGTGGTCTATCAAGCTTTTTTTGTGATGCAGTACGGCGCAACTTTAGGCAAAATTGTTATGAAGATAAGAGTGATAGAGCTTGGGACTATGCAGAAACCTAACGTAGTCGTAGCGTTAAATCGTGCAGTTGTAAGAGTCATAAGCGAGATGATGTTTTATCTCGGATTTGTATGGGGAGTAATGGATCCCACGAGGCAAACATGGCATGACAAAAGCGCTAAAACATTGGTTGTAAATGCTTAAGTTACTACTTCTTTTATCAATACTTCTTGCTTGCGCAGTAGCTAATGATAAAGTTGAAGTCTATGCAACGAGTATGGTCACCAAAGATAATATTGTAACAGCCGATGGTGAGGTTGTGGTAATTTATAAAGACTACTATTTAAGTGCAAAAAAAGCGGTATATGATAGAAACAGTGGAAAGCTGGAGTTATTTGGAAATATTAGAGCAAATCAGGGAGAGAACATTAAGCTTCTTGGAGAGTATGCGAAACTTAATATTGCTGAAAAAGAGAGAATGTTCAAACCTTTTTATATGCTTGAGCGAACAGCTGATGTTTGGATTAGCGGTGATAGCTCTTATGCAAAAGATACAGAGGTAGAGATAGATACGGGAGTTATGAGCGGATGTGATCCAAACAATCCGCTCTGGAAGATGGAGTTCACATCATCAGACTACAACTCCGACACAATGTGGCTAAATCTTTACAATGCAAGAATATATATATACGATATTCCTGTTTTTTATACACCCTATTTTGGATACTCTCTTGATACCACGAGAAGAACAGGACTTTTGCCTCCCATGGTTGGTTTTTCCGATAAAGAGGGATTTTACTATGAACAGGCGTTATATATCGCCCAGAGTAATTGGTGGGATTTGGAGCTAAGACCTCAAATAAGAACAAATCGCGGCTCTGGTATTTATACAGAGTTTAGGTTTGTAGATAGCAAGGTTTCTAAAGGCTCTTTGGCTGCAGGTTATTTTAAAGAGAA
>NZ_JAVVFL010000183.1:0-4414 GCF_032250635.1 Sulfurimonas sp. | reverse complement strand
ATAAGACATCAGCTTGCTCATAGCTTCATCCGTAATGCTCACAATTTTTTTGTGGTTTTTCATACTTCTCTCTAAAAAGAAATTCACAAGAAGACGGATATCTTCTCCCCTTTTTCTAAGAGCGGGCAGATCAATGGGAATAACATTGAGTCTGTAGTAGAGATCCTCTCTGAATTTTCCCTCTTTTACCATCTCCTCAAGATTTCTGTTGGTCGCGGCGACAAGACGGACATTTACTTTGATGGTTTTGCTTCCGCCCACACGCTCAAACTCTCTCTCTTGCAAAACACGCAGAAGTTTGACTTGTGCCGAAGCGGAAACATCTCCTATCTCATCAAGAAAAAGCGTTCCGCCGTCTGCTAGTTCAAAACGCCCTTTTCTAGTCTCTTTTGCATCTGTAAATGCGCCCTTTTCATGTCCAAAAAGCTCACTCTCTAAAAGCGTATCGGTAATAGCCGCGCAGTTTAGTTTTATAAACGGCTCGCTTGCTCTCTTGCTTCTTTTGTGGATTGCCGCGGCAACCAACTCTTTTCCTGTTCCCGTTTCACCGCGGACAAGAATTGTTACATCGCTCTGTGCAATTCTCTCAACCACCTTATAGACATTTTGCATCTCGGTTGAATCACCGATAATATCTCCGAAATTGTGGACTTTTGAGTCCCACTCCATTTTATAGTAAAGCTTTAACTCCGTAAGCCTTTGTCTCTCTTTTTCTATCACATTGTTCGAGTTGATATACTGTGCGAAAAGTGATGAGATAATGCTCAAAATGCGGACAGTCTCTTCAAAATCCATTCTTGTGGCTTTTGTAAGGTTTACGCCTATAACACCGATAACTTTATTGTCTGTGAGCATCGGTACCGCAACGTAAGAGATCGTTTCACTGTTCTTATTGCCCGATTTATTGAGAAAAAGAATATTGTTATGAATATTTTCAATAACAACCGGCTCCATACTTTTTGCCGCAAGACCGGTTGCACCCTCTCCTAGACGGTATTCGGAAATATTTTTTTGATGTCTGTTATGATTAATAGATGCGCAGATAGTGAGTAACTCTTCTTCTAGCTTATAAATAACACAGTTTTCCAACATCAAAGAGTTTTTAAGCGCTAAGAGTGATTTTTCAAGAGAGTTTTGCACATCTCTTGAATCCGATATTAGCACAGCAATATCATAAAGTACTCTTAGCTCTTTATGAGTCAAACATGTTTTACATTTATCATTCATAATAGATTCTTTTTTTATTATTATAACTCTCTTGTGAGGTTATTTTAATCATAAATATGATTATCTTTTAATCAATCTGCAATCTTTTTGCAGACCGCCTCTTTAGGCAAATCTTTCTTGCCCGGTTCAATCCACCATGTTTCACCGTTGCTAAGGTCTACCTCTCCGCCCCAGTGCTCATCGCTGCTAAACTCAATCTTTTCTATCGTCTCTTCCATATCTTTTTTTGCTATGTAGAAATATATCTCTCCATCACTCTCTCTTAACATTACTTTTGCCATTTTTATATCCTCTGTTTATTTGTAAATATTCTTTTAATAATGGAGTGAAATAAATTATCTTCATACCAGACTTTGAAATATCCTTTTTTCTGCTCATTTATCAAAATAGATTTTTTTAAACTCAAATCATCTTTTTCAAAATCATCTCTGTTGTGCGAACCCCTGCTCTCCTCTCTTTTGGATGCACTTAAAATAATTGCTTCAGCAACTTCCAGTGCATTTTTCAACTCCAAGATAGAGACAAGTTCAACATTGTTATGCCTTCCCTTGTCCATGCAATGAAGAGATACGGTCTCTTTTCTCAGGTAGTTTATATAGTCGTATGCCCTCTCAAGGCTCTCTTTGCTTCTGTGAATTCCGACCAGATTAAATAGCGTTTTACCCATACTGATACGCATGGAGTTAAAGTTTTTTGTACTCTCCATATCAAACGTCCAGTCTACCAACCTCTGATCTTTAAGGACCATGTTGTAGTCAATAGGTAAAAACTCTCTGTTTTGCGCAAATTTATGCGCGTTTTGCCCTGCAAGTTCTCCAAAAACCGCACCGTCAAGCAGAGAGTTTCCGCCAAGCCTGTTTGCACCGTGCACGCCTTGAACCGCACACTCGCCACAAGCATATAGACCTTCAATGGCGGTTTTTGTCATCTTGGCTTCAATTCCGCCCATACTGTAATGCGCCACTGGTTTTATCTCTAAGAGCTCTTTTGAGATATCTATTCCAGCCTGCATATAAGCTGCTTTATAAAGAGAGGGAAGCTTTGTTTCAATCTGCTCTAACGAGAGATGTCTCAAATCTATATAGACTTTTCTACCTGCTTCAATCTGCTTTGAGATGGCAAAACTTACAACATTTCTAGTCTCAAGCTCATTGACAAATCTCTCATTTTGGTCGTTGACAAGATATCCGCCCTCTCCTCTTGCCGCTTCGCTCACCAGATAAGTGCTTTTTGCCATACCCGTCGGATGAAACTGTACAAACTCCATATCTTTTACGTTTAGTCCTGCACGCAGAGCAATGGCTATCATATCACCAGAGTAGTCCTGCGCATTTGTACTATAGCCTCTGTAAAGCCCTGCATAGCCGCCGCCTGCTAAAATAACCGATTTTGCAGGATAGACTATAATGGATGAATCAGACCTTCTAAGGGCGACTACTCCGCTGATTCTATTCTCCAGCGTTGTTACGTTCATGATAAAAGTATTTACCATAAATTTAACACCTGCGCTCTTTGCCTTTTTTATAAGAACCTGCATAATAGCGGCACCTGTTTTATCACCGACATAACATGTTCTTTTTGAACTGCCGCCGCCAAAACTTCTCTGCGCGATCTCTCCATTCTCATTTTTGTCAAACTCAACACCATAGCTGACAAGTTTTTCTATAATGTGCGGCGCACGGTTGCACATGTAAGTAATGGCATTTTTGTTCTCTAAGCCAAAACACCCTTTAATAGTATCTTTTATATGTGATTGGATTCCTGCGGAGTCATTTGGATCAAGTACGGCGTTAATTCCGCCGCTTGCAAGTGAGCTGTTGGATCTGAAAAGGTTTCCTTTTGTGACGACGACAACCTTGTTTAAATGGGTCTTTGCCTCAATGGCAGCCATTAAACCTGCAATTCCGCCACCTACGATTACGACATCATTTATCAAAATCTACAACCTGTAAAGCAAATCATACTTTTCCCTTTTTACAGATTTTACTTTTGCAATCTCAGAGTTCTCTTTGATATGCACAGGCACTTTTGATCCAAAAAGCGAACTGATTATTCCCGGAGTCGAGCGCACAAACTGAAGTGCAAGCTGTATGTCCGTCTTTAGCGTCATCGTGTTATCGAGTATTACTCCTGTTTCCGCTTTAAAAGAGTTTTTAAAGAGATTCATCTGAAGAAGTGACGAGGAGGTGATAACTCCGATTTTAAGTCTATATGCCGCTTGAATAATCGTGCACGCTTCATTAGAGACTTTTTGTGTCATCTGTGTATAGGCTGCAGTTTTTCCCATATTAAATGGGAGTTGGATGTACTTAAATCTATGATTTTCACCACCGACTTTTTTTGCAATCTCAACAAGTCTCTCCAAACTCAAAAGCTCTTCGCGCTCAGAGGTAAAACCGCTCCAAACCGCAACACCGTAACTTTGAAAAAGTCCTTCGTCTGCGAGCTTTTCAAATCTCTTAAAAATCTTCTCTATCTGCTTATAAAACTCTTTTTCTCCGAGTTTAATCATTTGCATCTCAGGGTTGTGAAGATAGTAGATATCCAGAGCTTCAACACCTAGATTTTTCAGACTTCTTCTGCATGAGTACTCTAAAAAATCCGGGGTCATGCAGTGCTGGTCAAGTTCTATATCCTCCGCTTTTGCCAAACCCGCTTTTATAATATTATCTTCAATCCATGTGTATGGATTTTTGGGAAACGGATAATCGAGCTGAATAAATCCGCCTTTAGAACAGATGATAAGCTCTTCTCGCTTTGCTTCATCGCCCAGTTCTCTTAGAGCTTCGCCTATCTCTTTTTCACTCTCTCCATATCTGTAATTGCTTGCGGTGTCTATAAGATTGATTCCGCTTCGTATAGCCTGCTTTACGCCCTCTATATAGTGAAAAACATAGTTCTCTTCTTTATACGGCTCTTTATTAAAAGTACCGATACCCAATTTTGAGAATACTAAATTGTCATATTTATAGTAGAAATCTTTATAGTTTGAGAATCTTTTAGCAAAACTTAATGTAGCGTCTTGTGTAGCATATTTCATAATAGACTCTTATTGCCTTTTTTTCTTGCATACAAAACAATCGCGCTAAGGTAGATGAATATTGATAAAGATATAAGAATAGTTTCCATAATAATCCTTCGTATAATATATTTATCAACCAAATAGTTAAAATATGGTTGTGTGTTC
>NZ_JAVVFL010000182.1:0-4421 GCF_032250635.1 Sulfurimonas sp. | reverse complement strand
CTTTATGTCTGCCAAAATCTATCTTGTTCCAAGCTCTCTCGTGGTAGTAGTACAGAATCATCTTCGTCACAACCTCTATGGAACCGATGGATGCCGCCATAACCAAATTGCCCGTTATAATGTATGAGATAATCATAGTATCGATTGTCCCAAGCGTTCTCCACGAGATGGTTTTAATAACCGATCTGTAAGCTTTTTCCTGCATCTTTGCTCCCTGCCCTAGAGCCCAAAACTATACTCATAGTGACTCCAGCTCTATATTTCTGCTCTTTAGCAGTTCATAAAACTTGCACGCAAGACATATATCTTTTGTAGCCTCTGCAATTTTCCATAAACTCAAAAATCCAACCAGCAGATAAGCTATTGTCGTCTCATTTAAAAGCTCTGCACCGAGGGATGCAAAAAGAAGCGTCAAGCCGACATGAGAAGCAAACTCTTTGGCATTTTCATCCGTAGGTTCTCTCTTCAATCCAGCTATCTTGACTAAAAAAGTAGAGATTAAATATATAGGACTCATATTCGGTGCCATATATATTCTCATTAAAAAGTCATAAATCAAAACATATAAAATAGCTACATTTGCGCTAAAGAGATAGGCACACATCAGCATGACCAATAGTCCGGCATGCATGCGAGCCTGACTATTGCAAATAATATTTTTCGTTTCATATTTACTCTGTGACATCTTAATTCTCTCCTATTTCTAATTGTTTGGCGAAAGTATAATCAGTTTCAAAAGTAATGTCAAGCTATTTTGTTGTGTTATACTATACTAATTTAGTATGTATTATAGTCATAGCCCTACATATTGGGATAAAAACTAAATAAAAAGTTATATTTATATACGAGTAAATTACTTTACATTACATAAAAAAAAGTGTATACTTCCGTCGATATAAAAGATATGGAGTAACAATGCCGTTAATATCAACAAAAGGGAGTTATGGACTAGCCGCTATTTGCGAACTAAGCAAGCACGAAGGCGACTCTGTAATGCAGATAAAAGAGATAGCAACAAACGCCAATATTCCTCAAAATTATCTTGAACAGCTTCTGGGAAAACTAAGGCGTGCAGGGATTGTAGAAAGTATAAGGGGCGCCAGAGGCGGGTATAAACTAGCGCGCAATCCAAAAGAGATAAAAGTTTTGGATATTTTAATCGCTCTTGAGGATGACCTTAAAATCGTTGACGCGAAAGTTGATCACCCTATATTAAATCTCTTTTTTAAGGACTCTCAAGAGAGCGTAAAAGATATTTTTAATATTAGCATTATGGAACTCTCAAGCTATAAAAACAAATTTTTAAACTATACCATATAGGAGATACGGATGCCATCCTGCCCCGTTTCATTCAAGATTGTAGACCAAAACATTATAAGAATTGTTGCCTCTTTAGTCTCGGCTTTAGGAATTTTATTTATTTTTAATCCGAACCTTATCATCCTGGCACTTCTGCTTTATGACTTTTTTGTGCGTGTTTTAGGGCATGAAAAGATAAGCCCTCTATACAATCTGGCAAAGCTGCTCTCAAAACTTTTTGGGGTAAAAAAAGACAAAATCGATGCGGGTCCAAAAGAGTTTGCTCTAAAGATCGGATTTTTATTTGCGCTGCTGTGTGTGGTTGCGTTTTTGTTTAACCAAATATTTACCGCCGTTTTAATTATGACGATACTTACAGTATGCGCGCTTTTAGAGGCGCTATTTAACTACTGTATCGGGTGTAAAATCTATATACTTTTAAGAAGGTTTAGATAAACACCCTACGATAGGATGTGTCTTAGCTGCATCGCATGCCAAAGAACTATAAGGTTTATAATAAAAATCAGCAAAGAGCTTGCACGCGATACTATTTTCTGAACAGCGGTACGCTCATTTTTATGTGTTTTGAGCGCTATTCTCATGTGTACTATCGTAAAGAGTGTAATTGCTCCAACATAAAAGAGCTTGTTTGCCATCATATAGCCGAGTTTTGACTCATTTATATCTAGAGTCAAAACATCTATAAGGTTGAAATGAAAGAATAGGAATGTTCCCGTACTAAGCAGCACGACAAGCCAAAAAGTCTCAAAATATCCATATATGGGTCCCAAATGCTCATATGTCTGCGCCTGCTTCTCTTTTCCTTTAAGCAGTATTCCAAGCGCAAACAACAAGAGTGACCCCCCGATCCAAGCAGTCGCTCCGAGTATATGAATATAAAGCACTACATCTACCATAAAATTCCCCTTACTAAATTTTTAATTTTTAATTATAGTGTAAAATGCCAACAAAAAAGAGGTCAAAATGCAAGAAATAAAAATATGGCACAATCCAAAATGTTCAAAGTCACGCGAGGCGATGGAGATACTTCAAGAGAAAAAATGCGATGCAGAAGTTATAAAATATCTAGAAGAGTCTCCAAATGAAGATCAGATCAAGAGCATATTAAAAATGCTTGACATTGCGCCAAGAGAGTTGATGAGAATAAAGGAAGATATATACAAAGAGTTGAATTTAAAAGAGGAGCTTGATGATAGCGCTTTAATATCTGCAATGGCGAAGCATCCAAAGCTTATAGAGCGCCCCATAATCATAAAGGGTGAGAGAGCCATTATAGGAAGACCTACCGAGAGGATCGCGGAGTTCTTAAACTCCTAGGATTTCTTCTTATCTTTTGTAACAAAGTGACACTCTGTTGTCGAGTATGGGCAGGTTTTAACTATGCTCATCTCAAACTGCTCCTCATCTATGCCGCCTAGCTTTCTATCATAGTTGCGCATCGCGGCACGAAATGCCGTCAGTACCATATTTGCGCTGTCTTGATGCTCGGTTGATACATGCTCAACCTGCTCACCCTCTGGCTTGCTGGTGTCTATTTTTGGAGCAGGAATGGCTGCGTAGCTCTCTTGAAGATCTTTTTCTAGGTTTGCTGTCGTCTCAAGCGCGCTCTCAATACTATCGCCCTTTATCATCTCCGTAAATATCGAACCCAGCGTAGTAGTGTCTTGATTTCCGTTTGTGCCGAATTTTACGTCAAGGATTGACTCTTCATCTCTTTTAATATAGATAATGACATAACTCTTCGTTGCATGGTCAATCCCAACGCCGACGCAATCAGCATCTTCAATCTTCCCGTAGTTTTCAGGCTGAATAAGGTGTTTGCCTATCTCTGCCTCTAATGCTTTTTGTTCATCCATTTTTCTCTCCTATTTTCTCTATACACACTCCATTATCTTTGATAAATTTTGAGATAATTTCAGAGTGGTTGTGTTCATAAGATTTGAGATATACAATACGGTTGATTCCGCTTGCTATGATGTTTTTACTGCACTCGCTGCATGGCTCAAGCGTAACATAAATAGTCGCATCTTCTATACAGATACCCTTTCTTGCAGCCCAGATGATGGCGTTCATCTCCGCATGTATCTCGTAAGTCTTTGACCACTCGTGATGCTCGGAGGTGTACTCTCCATCCCAGTGATCACGGCAGTTTACATACCCGGCAGGAGTTCCGTTGTAGCCCGTGCTTAGTATTCTTCCATCTTTGACTATTACCGCACCTACCTGCTTGGAGACGCACTTTGAAGCGGTTGCGAGTTCCTGCGCTATATTTATAAAATTTAAATCACTCAACATCTGCTAAAGCTCTCTAATGATTTTTATGTCCGCACTGTTTCTGAGTCTTGCAAAATAATCACTCAGCACCTGCTCTCTTTTTTGAGATGCAATCATGTTTGCTATCTGATTTTTAACACTCTCAAACTCTACACTGCTTGGAGCCTTTACCTCTTTTAAGTAAAAACTTACATAAGAACCGTTTGGCTCGGAGACGACCGGAGTAAAAGTGTTGCTCTGCGTATTCTCCAGAAGGCTTGCTAACTCCGGAGAGATTCTCTCATACTCCAAAAGCTGCTCATCCACCTTTATCTCATCAGAGTAAAACATAGGAATAGTTATCTTTTTTTCAAGTGCATTTTTGTTTTTTGAACTGTAAATCGTCACTGCAAAAGCGCTTGGGCGTAAAAACTCCTCTTTGTGCAGCTCATAATACTCTTTAAGCTCATCTTCACTCGGCGCGTCAATAGATGAGTATGCGATTGCGGAGTAGAGTTTCTGCGAGAGAAGTTTCTCTTCTGTTCTGGCTTTAAACTCCGAAGATGTGAGTCCGTTTGAGTTTCTAACGGCTTCGTAAAGCTCATCTATGCTCATCTTGTTTGCAGCAGCGGTTTTTTTAATATCGTCATAAACCTCAGAACTGCTAACGCTTATTTTTCTCTCTGCAATCTCTGCTTCTTCTAGTTTTTTTCTTATAAGATTATTTGTAGCGATATCAGCATCAACTCTTGATATCTGCATCTCCTCTTTCACATCATAGAGAGTAATCGGCTCCCCTTTTACGACAACGCTTACGCCGTTAATCAGCTCTGCGCTTAGCATCACAC
>NZ_JAVVFL010000181.1:0-4424 GCF_032250635.1 Sulfurimonas sp. | reverse complement strand
TCTCAAAACCTGCTTGAACTAGTGAAACAGCACCACCGCAAAGAACAGCCTGCTCTCCGAAAAGGTCAGTCTCAGTCTCATCTTTAAATGTAGTCTCGATAATTGCAGTTCTACCGCCGCCGATTGCAGAAGCGTAAGAAAGCGCTAACTCTCTAGTTTTTCCGCTTGGGTTTTGTCCGATAGCGATAAGGTCTGGGATACCGCCGCCTCTTACAAATTCGCTTCTAACAGTGTGTCCAGGAGCTTTTGGAGCAATCATAGTTACGTTGATATCAGCTCTTGGGTGAATTCTTCCGTAGTGGATGTTAAAACCGTGGCCAAATGCGATAGTTGCACCTTGCTTTAGGTTTGGCTCAATCTCATTTTTGTATATTTCTGATTGATTTTCATCAGGTAAAAGAATCATAACCAAGTCAGCCGCAGCAGAAGCTTCACCAACCGTCATAACTTTAAAGCCTTTTGCTTCAGCTTTTGCCCATGAAGAACCATCTTTTCTTAAACCAACAACTACTTCAACACCGCTGTCTCTTAAGTTTTCCGCATGTGCGTGCCCCTGAGAGCCAAATCCTATCATTGCAACTTTTGTGCTTTTGATAAGTTCGATATTACAATCTTTGTCGTAGTAAACAGTTAATGCCATTTGTTTTCCTTAGGTATTATATTAAGCTTAAATGCTTAAAATTTTTTTGGCATTATACTAGAATAAAGCAAAAACTTTTATAATGTCAGGAAAAATAGAGGAATATTTATGAAAAAATTTAATCTTTTCAAAGAAATCATTACAGTCGATAAAAATAGTCTGCAAGAAGCTATTGATGCAAAAAAAACTTTTGGCATAGATATTAATGGTAGAGTCTGTAACGAGCCATTTACGACAGATGACATCCTAATCTACATAGGCACTCCGAACGCAAATGTTGCTCTCAGTGAGGCTCTTGGCAGTAAATATCAGGTTGTTGAGGACGATAACAGAGTTTTAATAAAGGCTTTTTCAAACTGGCAGGAAATTATAGGGTTTAATACCATAAGAGCTACATACGACGACACTACCGCGGACGGTGTTGATGAGTTTAGCACAAAAGAGATGGAAGATATAGGGTGGCATGCCGCTGAGTTTAATATCAACTACAGAACACTCGTTGAGCTTCTTGAAAAAGAGTGTGATGGAACTCTTATCTGCATAGAGCAGGAAGATCCTTACCAGTTTAGCGGTCTTGGATTTGTCTCAAACCTAGAAGATGCAAGAGATACTCTTTTTAACTATTGCCAAACAGAGGTAAAGAGGTTGATTACAGAAGATGAGGATTTTGCAAAAGAGAGTTTAAATGATGATGAGCTAGAAGCTGCAGAGTTTTTTAAGGCTCTTTAGCTTCTAGATTTTCAGTCATTTTGTCATTGCGAGCGAAGCGCGGCAATCTCTCTTTTTGTTAACACTCTATTAGACTGCCACGTCGCTACGCTCCTCGCAGTGACGGATCTCCAATCTTCAGTTACTTTTCTTGCCAAACTTTGAGACAAGAATATAAAAGAGCGGGATAAAGACGATAGCCAAAAAAGTTGCTGCTAGCATTCCTCCGACAACTCCCGTACCGATGGAGTGTCTGCTTGCAGCACCCGCTCCGCTGCTGATTGCAAGAGGAATAACCCCCAGCGTAAAGGCAAGTGAAGTCATGATAATCGGGCGCAGACGAATCTTTGCCGCTTCTAAAACCGCATCCACCAACTCCATTCCTTGTTCTCTTTTTTGCACAGCAAACTCTACGATAAGAATCGCATTTTTAGCCGAGAGTCCCGCTAAAACAAGGATACCTATCTGAAAGTAGATATCGTTTTCAAGCCCTCTCATGCTATTTGCCACAACCGCTCCAAAGATTCCAAACGGTACCGCCAAAACAACAGATATCGGCATCAACCATCTCTCATACTGCGCAGCCAAGATGAGATACAAAAAGATGATTCCAAATATAAACGCCAAACTTCCGGCACTGCTTATCTGCTTCTCCTGATACGCCGTACCTATCCAGCTGATGGCATACCCCTCGGGCAATACCTCGTTTGCAACCTCTTCTATGGCTCTTAGAGCATCTCCAGAGCTATACCCAAGAGCATTTTGTCCAGCTACTTTTGCCGCGCTAAAGAGGTTAAATCTCTCTACCAAATCTGCACTTGTTGTCTGTTTTAGATTCACAAAAGAGCTAAGCGGAAGCATCTCTCCCTCTTTGCTTCGTACAAAGATGTTGTTCAAATCCTCTGGGCTTTTTCTAAAAGATTCCTCTGCCTGCATATTGACCATATATGTTCTGCCTAAGAGATTAAAGTCGTTGACATAAAAACTTCCAAAAGTTGCATTGAGCGTTTGGTATATCTGGTCTACGTTAATCCCTTTTGCTTTTGCTTTTGCGGTATCGACGCTTATTTTGTACTTAGGCACATTGGTGTTGAGCGTTGTTCTAACACCGACTAGCTCCGCTCTTGCATTTCCTTTTTGGATAATCTCATTGACATATTTTTGTAGCTCTTTTATGTCCGAGCCTGTTTTGTTTTGCACATACATCTCAAATCCGCCTGCAACTCCCATCCCCCTAATCGGCGGAGGAACAACACCAAAAGAGAAGCCGTCACTTGTCGCGCCAAGCTTTTTGCTTATTTGTGCTGCTATTTGGGCGGCATGCTGTTCGGGTCTTGTTCTCTCATCCCACGGCTGAAGCTTTAAGATGGTAGCCGCCGAATTTGTTCTTTGCGCAAATGTTACAAAATCTATCCCCGCAAACTGAACAATATTTGCTATATTCTCTTTATCTTTTGAAGCGATGTCGTAAATCTCTTTTGTAAGCGCATCCGTTCTGCTAAGAGACGATCCCGGAGGGTTATAGCTAAAGACAAACACCGTTCCTTTATCCTCTGAGGGAACAAGTCCGGTTTTGAGGTTTACAAACATATCGTACGTTATATAGACAAGTCCGCCAAAGAGAAGCAGGCTTAAAAATGTGTATCTGATTGTCAGTTTTACGGCACTCGTATAGCCTCTTGTTAAAAAATCAAATGTGGCGTTAAACCATTTAAAAAAGTACTTCGGCTCTTTGTGTGTCGGCTTTAACATGAGCGCACATAAAGCGGGGGTGAGTGTCAGCGCAACAAATCCTGAAATAGCCAAAGAGATGACGATGGTTACGGCAAACTGCCTATACATCTCGCCACTTAGCCCGCCTAAAAATGCAACCGGAATAAATACGGCAGAGAGAACCAAAACAATGGCAACAAGCGCACCGGAGACCTCTTTCATAGCCTGAAGCGAAGCCTCCATGGGCGAGAGTCCCTCTTTTATGTGCCTCTCGACATTCTCTATAACGATAATTGCATCATCAACCACTATCCCGATTGCCAGAACAAGCCCAAAGAGCGTAAGCAGGTTGATGCTAAATCCAAGCATATACATCCCGGCAAACGCTCCGATGATAGAGACGGGAACGGCTAAAATAGGGATAAGCGTAGCTCTCCAATTTTGCAAAAAGAGATAGATAATAAGAATAACTAAGATAATCGCCTCAATAAATGTTTTGATAACTTCTTGAATGGATATCTCAACAAAATCGGTAATATCGTAAGGAATCACATACTCAACATCCTCAACAAAACTCTCGCTAATGGCAGCGATAGTCTCCCTTACCCCTTTTGCGGTCTCAATCGCATTTGCTCCACTCTGTAAAAAAACAGCAACTGGAACGGCAGGAGAGTTGTTGAGCTTGTTTTTCATATCGTAGCTTTGAGAACCCAACTCTATGGTCGCTACATCTTTGAGCTTGAGTGCACTTCCATCCTCGTTTGCTCTGATAATAATCTCTGAAAACTCAGAAGGCTCATTAAATCTTGAGGGAGTCTCAATGGTATAGGTAAACATCTCGCTTTTAGAAACAGGCTCTGCAGAGAGTTTTCCTGCGACATACTGCTCGTTTTGCTCACGCACGGCAACTACAAGATCATTGACCGTTAACGAATATTTTTTGAGCTTTAGAGGATCAATCCAGATACGCATGGAGTAATCTTTAGCGCCAAAGATAATAACGTCTCCGACACCCTTGACTCTTTTTAGGCTATCAACAACATTCATAAGCGCATAGTTGGATAAAAACGTTACGTCTCTTGTCTGTTTTGGCGAATTGAGGATTATAACCTGAAGCATATCGGGCGACTTTTCATTGACGCGGACACCCTGTCTTTGAACCTGATCGGGAAGTTTTGAGAGAGCCGCTTGAACACGGTTGTTTACGTCTATCTTCGCATCATCGGGGTTTGTTCCGACTTCAAAAAAGATATTGATACTTAGTGAGCCGTTATCTGCTGCAAGTGAGCTCATGTAGAGCATATCTTTTGCACCGTTTATCTCCTGCTCAAGAGGTGCGGCAACTGTTTTGGAGATTGTCTCC
>NZ_JAVVFL010000180.1:0-4445 GCF_032250635.1 Sulfurimonas sp. | reverse complement strand
GTTCAAGGGAGATCCTTCGCTTTGCTCAGGATGACGAGAAGGGACGCTCAGGATGACGAGAATGGGCGCACAGGATGACTGGGAAGGCACTAAGGATGACTTGGGAGGCGATTAGGATAACGGATAGAACTCTATTTATGTTAGAATACCAAAAAATTTCTGGTCGGTCTATTTATGTTATTTAAACTTTTTATCTTTTTTTTCATCAGCTTCAACCTCCATGCAAACATCGAACTTGAGGGTGTTTACTATGTTGAGAGTAGAGAGGTGAACTCTTCGGTTGTTACTCAGGATGAAAAAGGGAGTTTTCACATCTTAAGTATTGCTGAGAGTGATTACTTGGCAAAGATAAAAAGCAAAGATTTGGTAGAGTTGCTTCATAAAAACGGCTATAAAAACTACGAGCACAAAAGCAGCTACGTCAACTTTGTTTTAAAAAGCCCAATCGATACATCTTTGATAAAAAAGAGGGTGCGGGAGTACTACGAGAAAAAGTATGATGCCATAGAGATAGAAGATGTTGTCGTAGAGCCAAGAGCCTACATGCAGACTCTTCCTGATGAGTATGTCGTGGAGATTAGAGAGCGGGATTATCTCTTCAAAAACGGCACCATAAGCATTAAAACTCCACAAAATATGAAGTACTTTTTCAACTACTACATAAAAGCGTACGTTAGTGTCTATGAGAGCAGAGAAATCATAAAAAAAGATACAAAAATAACGCCTCTGCACTACATGCAAAAAAAAGTTCTCTTAGAGAGGTTTAGAGCAAAGCCGCTTCAAAACATTGACAACACACAGCTGCAGGCAAAACGACACATACCAAAGGGCAGAGTCATCACCCACAGTGACGTGGAGTTGTTTGATGTGGTAAGAAGAGATGCTATGATAAACGTCACTATGTTTAAAGAGGGTATGGTCATAACATTTAGCGCAAAAGCACTTCAAGACGCTAAAGTAAATGATATAATAAAAGTCCAAAACAGCAACGGAAAAATTTTAAAAGTAAGAGTTACAGGCAATAACAGGGCGGAGTTAGAGTGAAAAAACGTAAAATAGTAGTAGCAACAAGCGGAGCGAGCGGAGTAAATCTTGGCTTAAAGATAGTAGACCTGCTCCCAAAAGAGATAGAGAAGCATTTCATCATGACGAAAAACTCCGAAGTGGTTTTAGACAAAGAGATGGGTGCAACCATTCATGACAACAGCGATATATCTGCCAGTATATCATCTGGATCTTTCGGGGTAGATGCCATGATTATCGCGCCATGCAGCATGAACACGCTTGCAAAGATAGCTTGCGGCATTGCCGACAACTTGGTAACTAGATGTGCAAGTGTTATGATAAAAGAGCATAAAAAGCTCATCCTCGCTCCACGCGAGATGCCCTTTTCTGCAATAGCTTTAGAAAATATGCACAAACTAGCAACTCTTGGCGTCATTATAGCGCCTCCGGTTATGGCGTACTACTCGGAGCAGCAGACGCTTGATGAGATGGAAAACTTTCTTATAGGGAAGTGGTTTGATCTTCTAGGCATTGAAAATAGTCTTTATAAAAGGTGGGAGTAGTGAAAAAAATAGCAATCTATCCGGGAACTTTCGACCCGATTACAAACGGACATTTCGACATCATAGAGAGGACTCTTGTCCTTTTTGACAAGCTCATCATCGCAGTGGCTCTCTCAGAGGACAAAAAGCCTATGTTCACGCTAGAACAAAGAATTGACATGGTTAAAGAGTCGGTAAAAGGCATGGAGAATGTCATAGTAGTTGGTTTTGATAACCTAACTGTCGAACTTGCACGCACCTACGATGCAACCGTTCTAATACGCGGTCTACGTGCGGTAAGTGACTTTGAATATGAACTCCAGCTTGGATATCTAAACAATTCACTTGACGACACTATAGAGACCGTCTACCTTATGCCAAAACTACAACATGCATTTATTAGCTCTTCAATTGTGAGAAATCTTCTGAAATTTAATGCAAAAACAGAACATCTCCTGCCAAAAGAGGTTCAAAATATCATAGGAAATATGAAATCATGTACATTGCAATAGAGGGAATTGACACGGCAGGCAAAAGTACGCAGATAAAAATAATTAAAATTATCTTCTATTATAATTTGCTTATTAGATTTATACATCAATGATAAATAATTATTTATATGGCAACAGAGAAAGACTGTTTTTAAATACTAATCTTGGATGTAATTCAAAATGTAGCTACTGTTATCTACCAAGTTTAGATTTGACCTTGGGAAAAACACCAAATAATATAATTCAAACTAAAAAATTATTAGAAATGCTTAACGATAACACTAGTTTTCAAAAAGGAAAAGATGGAACAATTTTATCTCTTGGATGTTATTCTGAATGTTGGGATGAAATAAACAAAGAAGACACTGTAAATCTTATAAATATACTACTTGAATATCAAAACCCCATTCAGCTTGCAACAAAAAAATATATAAGCGAAGATGATTTTTGTAAAATTAATTTGAATCAAATGAAATATCCTAATCATTTATCTATTTTTATAAGTTCATCAACAATTACACAATTTCAAAAATATGAAAAAGGAACTATAAATCCTTGGTTAAGATTTGATAGCTTTAAAATACAAGCAAAATATAATATACCAATGTACTTATATATAAAACCTGTTTTAGAAAACATCACAATTACAGATATAGATTTATATATTCAAATAATAGAACAGTACAATATTGATGCAATTGTGGGCGAGTTATTTACTACAGAAGAAGGAGTTCTTGCTCCAATTTCAGAAGGTAAACTTTATTATGAAAATAAAAATAACGATTATAATTCTATAGTCAAAGAACTTTCATTGTATTGTAAAACTTACAGATACAGTATAGAACCAATAAAGCAAGGAATAAAAAAATGAATAGCAAATTAATGGTTATATTTGTAATTTTAATTGTCATAGCAAGTCTATATTATTTTGGAGAAACTAAAGTTATACTTACTATATTAGGCCTTTCCACAATTGTTTTTATACTGGAATCTGTTGGATTTTTGCCTTTAACAATTTCAAGATTTATAAATAAAAATAGATTAGGAGCAACGATAGATGTATTGAATGAACTTGGCTTTGATGTTAGAGAAAAAAGAAAAATTATCAATAAATGTCAAACACAAGATTTATCTGCAAGAATAGAAGGTAAATTGAAAAAAATAACAATTAACAAAGAAGTAGAAATAGGTAAAAGTCAGAATGGACATATCTATCCAGAATATATAGATTTAATGGGTGCTACAACATTTAAGAGAAATGCAACAGATTTTGCAAGGGAATTAAATACCTACAAAGAGACTCTTAAATTAGAATTTGATTTTATTGTTACTTCAAAATTGGGAAGCCCTATTTTAGGGTATGAGTTTGCCAATCTTTTAGAAGTGCCATTTGTGCTTCATTCGGAAGAAGAAAAATTTAGGTTAAAAAAAGGTGATGATGCCTCTTCTAAATTTGATTTCGGTTGTTTAGAAAACAAAAAATTAAAAAAAGCATTAATTATTGATGATAGCACTACTGGAGGAAGAAAAGTCATTAATATTATTAAAGATCTGAAAAAATATGGATTTGAAGTAACAGATTGTCTTGTAGTTTTTGCACCTCAAGGCAAGCAGGCAGATGAAAGACTAGCAAAAGAAAATGTTAAATTACATTCTATTGTACAAACACCAATAAAAAATTAAAGGAAAACATATGCGTGGTAAAATAATTGTATTTGAGGGAATTGACGGAAGTGGGAAAGGGACGCAATCAAAAAAACTGTATCAACATTTAAAAGAATTAAATTATAAAGTGATATTGCTAGAATTTCCATTTTATAGTGAGACATTTTTTGGAAAAGAGGTTGGAAATTATTTAAATGGGGAGTTCGGTGGACTCAATGATGTGCACCCAAAATTATCTGCAATGTTATATGCCGGAGATAGATTTGAAAAAAAAGAACTAATATTGCAAAAGTTAAAAGATGGATACTTAATAATATGCGACAGATATGTTCCATCAAATATTGCTCATCAAACAGCAAAATATAAAGATGAAAACAAACAAAAAAAATTAAAAAAATGGATTAATCAACTTGAATATAATGTCTATGGTCTGCCGAAACCTAACATAGTGTTTTTTATGGATATGAATCCAAATATATCGGATAACTTGGTTTCAAAAAAGGATGCAAGAAATTATACCGATAAGAAAAAAGATTTACATGAAAGTGACAATTCTTACTTGTTAGATGTTTATGATATATTCAAAAAAATGTCAGCTAAAAAATCATGGCTAAATATTAAATGTCAAGACAAAAATAATAACTTAAAAAGTATAGAAGATATTCATAGTAAAATATTAAAAAAACTTAAAAAGGAAAGTTTGATATAAATTTAGTTTTTAGAAACATTGATGAAATAACTC
>NZ_JAVVFL010000179.1:0-4449 GCF_032250635.1 Sulfurimonas sp. | reverse complement strand
GCTTCGGCTTCCATCATCGCCGTCTCACTTCTAACATGCTTAAACTCTCTTTTTACCGATACGCTCATGGCATCCAAGAAGAGCTTTTTTATCTCTGAGTTTTGAATGTCGATGGATTGTAAAACTGTTAAGTTTATGAGTCTAACCTCGACTATCGCATCTTTTACGTTGCTTTTATCAATGCTTGAGACTGAGTTTTCATAATCCTCACAATCTATCTCTTTTGTGAGAATAGGGCGGATATTTATCTCTTTGTACTCGACCTGCAGTTCATTGTAGAGGCTTATCTCTGCAAAGCCTTTTGAGTTTCGTTTGTCATTTAGGCTCGTTCTCTCGGTTGAGCCGCTGTAGTAGACGTTTTCATGCTTGCCGACTTTGCCAAAACCGTGCCAATGCCCGAGTGCGACATAGTCCATCATCTTAAAGATATACTCTTTATCACTCGGATAGACCCACTCGCCAAACTCGTTCATAAGGTAGGTCGCACCCACTGAACAGTGCATCATCATAATGTTCTTTTTGCTTTTCTCAATTTGTGATTCGCAAAGTTCTATCTGCGAGAGCGCCTTTGTTTCGTCGTTCATGTGGGGCAGGGTGTGAAATATTATATGTTCGAACTCTATTTTTTTATACTCTTGATTGTAAGCTACATGTATGTTTTTAAAGTTTTCAAAGATTTTGAGTATGGGCGAGCTTAGGTTTGTTCTGGGCGTTGAGTGGTTTCCCGCTATTAGGATAAAAGGGATATCAAGAGAGTCTATGATCTTAAACTGCTCAAGCGCAAAAGTGATAGCTCGGTTTGAGGGACTTGAGCGGTGAAAAAGGTCGCCAGTATGGATGATGTAATCGGGCTTTATCTCTTTTATCTGTTCTACGACCTGAGAAAAAGCGTCGTAAAAATCAGCTTCTCTCTGGTTTATGTTTTCATCATTTAAGATGTCTAAGTCGTTAAAACCTAAGTGAGTATCGCTAAAATGTAATATTTTCAAAAAAAATCCTAATTCAACAAAAAAATTAGGATTATGATAACTAATGTTTGAGTAAAGTTTCTATAAATTAATATATTCTTTTTACAGAAGTAATGAAAGGTTCATATCTGCTTCCATACTTTACTTCTATCTTGTATTGTAAAGAGGTGTTGCGCGTGTTATTATGACTATTTATTGGTTCGATGTCTTTTAAAAGATATTTAAATTTATAAGGCAGATGAACAGTTTGAACATTAAGTCGTTGTATATAACCGTACAAGGTTTTTTCTTTATAATATTTAACTAACCCCACAACTCCTTTAACTATGAGATAATTTGCTTTGTTTGGATACTTCTGTCTTAATCCTTCATACTCTAAACCTGCATCGATAGCAAAAAGTCTTGATTGTGATATTTGTTCACGAGTAAAATTGTTTTTGGCATTCTTATAATCTCCTTGCTTTTTCTTGTCGTCTTTATTAGCATTGTATAAAGCCTCTTTTTCCATTAATGCTGCTTCTGCTGATTTTAAAGATTTTTTATACAATTCACCATCATTTTCCAATACGATAAAGAGCTCCTTGGTTGGTGTTCTTGTCCCATCTTTAGAGTACAAATATTTATCTGTATCAAAGCCCAACTCTTTTAATTTATCGATGTTGAGAAAATTATCTTGATGTGAACGATTTAAATTATTTGCAGTTCTGTATATAAGTCTAAGAGATACACTGTTGTTCTCTTTTCGTATAGAACTCGGTGGTTGAAGTTCTCTTTGTGTTAATGTTACCTCTGATGTCGTTTCGCTTGATCTATTGATATAAACACCCAGAAGTATAACCACGTTGGTAATAACTAACAATGCAAAAGCTGATGCAAAAAGCTTAGAGGACAATTTAAATATTTTCATAATAGATTCTCCCTTGTACTTTTTAACAACTCGTTTCTAACTCTTTTGAGTATCATAAGTATGAAAACGGCACTTAACCCTATGATTAGAAAGAAAATATATTTTGGCATCCAACTCCACCACCAGTTAAAAAACTTTGAGTATAGAAAAATAACAAAAAATACATTCCCCATATTTGTAACTTCCGATAGACCTTTTTTTATTCCAACATATATAGCAAAGGCACTAAAAGCAAATCCTATGACTTGGTAGAAGCCCTCTATTGAGTTTTCAGCTAGATTTATATAACTTATTGAGCCATTATTTGACAGGATTAATACAGGCAAGAAAAATAAAAACATAGAAAAATATCTGTAAATAACATCAAAGTTTGTGTATTTGGAATGATTTATAAAAGAGAGTAAAAACAGGATTAAAGCAACAGGAAAAAAGTTCTCAGGATGATTTGAAAAGTTAATCCAATAAGCTCCAGCCCAAACTCCAACTTTTGCTGATAAAAAAAATGAAAAGAATATAATTCCTACGCCTAAAAGCAGTCTGGCGTTTAAAGCGTAAGCCAGTAAAAATGCAAACAGTGAGAATACCAAAGAAGCGTTTAGTGAAGGTGTAATGTTGAATATTTGAGCGATCATAGATATATTTAATACAAATGCAGTAAAAGTTAGCAGAGCTGCGATTTTTGTATAGTAATCTTTGTTTTGTTTATTTGATAGGTAATATGTAAAGAAAAGTAAAATAGTCGGAGTAGAAATAAGTATGAAAACTTGTGTAGTTTCTTTAAAGTCACCCCAAAATTGCAAGAATAGAAACAATATACTAAATGCTAATCCAAGAGCCGCTAAAAATGAGACTATTTTCATACCAAGACTAAGTTGCTTTTCATTTTTAGTTGTATCTATGTCAAACTCTAAAGAGTAGTTTGATAAAAGATTTTGGTGGTATTTGGCTATTTTTTCATTTTGTTCAGCGGTAAGTAAAATTACATCCGTATCTTTTAATATTTCAAGTTCTGCTTGAAACGACCTAATCTGATCAGCCCTTTGTTGTGCTCTAAGAGTCGATGTTGTACTCATATATAAATCCTAATTAACAAAAATAATTATTAAATAGTATCAAATATTTTCTGAACTTTACTATATTTTCGGTATATGTCCTTTTTTACCATAATTATTTCTTAAAAAACTTATGGTAAAAATTCTCTATCGTTCTTAGCTTTGTTCTGCTTATCGCCAAAGCGCCGCTCTCGACTCTGCCGCTTGTAACCGTTGTACCTGCGGCTATCATAACATTGTCTTCAATAGTTACTGGCGCAACAAGCTGGCTGTCGCTTCCAATGAATACGTTTTTGCCGATGATTGTTTCATACTTTTTGATTCCGTCGTAGTTGCATGTGATAACGCCTGCGCCGATGTTTGTCCCCTCATCTACGGTTGCGTCGCCGATGTAGCTAAGGTGACCGGCTTTTACGCCCTTTAGAGTTGATTTTTTAACTTCTACAAAGTTTCCTACATGTGAATCTTCAAGCATTGATGCAGGGCGCAGATGTGCCAAAGGACCAACATCGGAGTTTTTAACTATGCTCTCTTCAACAACGCTGTGCGCTTTTATGTGAGAGTTGATTATTTTAGAACTTCCCGTTATGCGGCATCCGTTCTCTACAATACATTCTCCCTCAAATGTCACATCCTCTTCTATATAGATGGTTGAAGGAAGCTGCATCGTTACGCCCGATTCCATCCATTTTGTTCTAATTCTTTTCTGCATAATCTCCTCGGCACTTGCCAAATCTTTTTTGGAGTTTACGCCCTTAAACTGCTCCTCATCAACCAAAAGAGGAGAGACGCTAAGCCCATCGGCTCTTGCCATGGAGACAATATCCGTGAGGTAGTACTCTTTTTGGGCGTTATTGTTATTTAGCAGAGGGATGTATTTGTCCAAAACACTTTTAGAGAAGGCGTATATACCGGCATTTACGGTTGTTACCTGCAGTTCAGCTTCTGAGGCATCTTTTTGCTCGACTATCTTTTTTACCTCTTTGTCTTCAATGATGACGCGACCATATCCATCAGGATTTGGCAGATCAAAAATAGACATCACAATGTCAGAGCTGCTGTGTAAAAATCCATCAAGAGCTTTGGCTGTTATAAGCGGCATATCCCCGTTTAGTACCAGAACTTTTTCATTCTTAATAGAGATGTTTTTCATAGCTCCGCCTGTTCCGGGGAAGTTGATATCGTCTTGAGTGACAAAATTTATATCGTTAAAGTTGTTGCTTACGGCTTTTTGTACGGCATCTTTTTGATGAGCAATAACAACGGTTATGTCATCGCTTATTTCTCGTGAGGCTTTTATAATGTAGTAGAGCATCTCTTTGGCGCAAATAGTATGCAAAACCTTCGCTTTAGAGGACTTCATTCGGCTTCCTTTTCCGGCAGCCAGGATAACAATACTGATTTTGTTTTTGTTCATTTTTTTAACTCTTTAAATTGTTTGACAAATTATACCTTTTGGCGCTTATGTTTGAAATTAAATGTGCAAAATTCCTTTTTAATTGAAGAGCCTAATATTTTTTGT
>NZ_JAVVFL010000178.1:0-4467 GCF_032250635.1 Sulfurimonas sp. | reverse complement strand
GGTTGCGGGGTTTGTTTGAGTCTCACCATCGACTCTGACATAACTGTCTTGAATCGCTTTGTCGGCTTCTCTTCTTGAGTAGCTTGAGTGGTGAGCAATGTATTTATTTAATCTCACGATATGCCTTTTTCTATCAAAGTATGGATATGAAGCACGCCATTTACTTTTTTCTCTTTATCCGTCACAACTAAAAGCTGTATCTTCATCTCTTCTATAATCACAAGTGCTTCACTTGCAAGCATATTTTCATCATCTATTGTTTTTGGGTTGAGTGTTGCATACTTTAAGACGCTCTCTTGAAGCGAAAAGTCTTCACTCATGAGCGCTCTGCGAATATCGCCATCACTTACAAGTGCTTGAAGCCTGCCCATCTCATCGGTAATTAGAACCGTTCCAATCCTGCCTTCGCTAATCTTTACAATGGCATCTTTGAGTTTTGTGTCTGCCGTGATAATTGGCAAATCTTTTGTTCTCATCAAATCTTTAACTTTTACAAATAGCTGTTTTCCTAAAGCTCCGCCGGGATGAAATGAGGCAAAATCGCTTTTTTTAAAGTTTTTTGCCTTCATAAGACATACCGCAAGCGCATCGCCGAGTGCGAGTGTAAGCGTGGTTGAGCTTGTCGGTGCAATGTTTAGCGGACATGCCTCTTTTTCAACTACAACATCAATAACCAAATCGCTGTATCTTCCAAGCGTGGAGCTTTTCGCTCTCGTCATGCCGATAAGCGGAATGTCAAATCTTTTAATGTGTGGAAGTATGGAGCTTAACTCTTCGCTCTCGCCGCTATAGCTAATAGCTAGAACAACATCCTCTTTGCCAATCATTCCCAAGTCGCCATGAAGAGCTTCTGTGGGGTGCAAGAAAAAGCTGGGTGTTCCGGTGGAAGCGAATGTTGCCGCCATCTTTGCACCGATGAGTCCTGATTTGCCAACACCCGTGACGATAAGTTTGCCTCTGCATGCAAGGATGATTTCCACTGCTCTATCGAAGACATCGCCAATATTTTGAGCGCTGTTTAGGAGCGTTTGGGCTTCAATATTTAAAGTTTCTTGTGCTATTTGTCTGTAATTCATAACGCAATTATACCCTTTTTGGGTATAAATTGCATTGCAGGTTTATCTAATGTCAGGCTTTGGAGTTTTTGATGTAGAGGCAGGAAGTTGAGGAAGAATTACATCTGCTTTTCTGCCGTCAAGCGCCCTTAGGAACTCTTCAATAGAAGTGGCTTCTGCATCGTTTATGTCAGCACCCAGTTGGATACGTCCCATCTCTTTGATTGCATCTTTGAGTTCCCAGATCTGACCGTTATGAAAATATGGTGCAGTTTGTGTGATATTTCTAAGAGTAGGCACTTTTACCATACCGTTTTTGTCACCCTTAAAATCGCCTACATCTTGAAACTTGTATGTGCCTGTAATGTTAAACGCGTTCATGGCACCGCCAAGAGCAATACCGTTGTGACATGTAGCACACCCTTTGTCTATGAAAGTTTGAAGACCCTTTTTTTGCGCTTTTGTAATAGCGTTTTCATCGCCGTTAAGGTAGTCGTCAAACGCAGACGGGGTAACAAGCGTTCTCTCAAATGTCGCGATGGTATCTGCAACCTTCTCAAACGTTATTTTTACATCCTTGCCATACGCGCCTTTAAACCCATCAACATAAGCCGGCATAGAAGTGACGGTTGCAACTACATGCTCAGGAGTTGCCGACATCTCAGGTGCTGCCTGGATTGGTCCTTGTGCTTGCGCCTCTAGGTGCGGGTCGCGCCCATCCCAGAATTGAGAGCTAAAAAATACCGAGTTGTAAACTGTCGGCGAGTTTAGGTGATGCGGATTTGCAGTCCATTTGTGTCCAATTGCCGCAGGGATTCCGTCATCCCCTCCCTCGCTTAGGTTGTGACAACTATTACAGCTGATAAAACCGCTTTTTGAGAGTCTTGGGTCGAAGTAGAGTTTTTTTCCAAGTTCTATTTTCTTATCAGTTATAGGGTTTTTAGGATTGTCTATAAGCTTCATAAGCTCATTTTTATCTGCAGGAATAGGCACTAAGCCCGCTTTTTTAGCCTCCGTAACTAAATCTGTAGCCAAAAGAGATGAAGCGGCGAATGCTATGCTCAAAACGGTTCTTTTATACATGGTAGTTCCTTTTGTAAAATTTGTCACAAATATTACATTTGTTTAGCTTAAGTCTGTATAACGTATTTATATTATTTTTATAAAACCATAGTATATATCTTGCTTAGCGAGCAAAGAGATAGCCTTTATTTATTAGAGATAAGATATAATAATTCTAAAAATTTTTAGAGGGAAAATATGAGAGATAAATTAGGAAAATATGTAAGCAGTATCAATACACTTAAAGTTGAGGAGAGAGTGCTTTACTTCAACACGCTGATTTTAGGAAACGAGGGTGCAGGCAAAACAAATCTGGCGTGTAAAATACGAAACTATATAATCGACAGTAATGTTGCAACGCTCTATCTTGATTTTTCAAATTCTGATATCAATGATATAGAACTTAGATATAAAGACGAGCACTTTAACTACATAAGATTTAATGAGAGCGATGAGTTTTTAGAGCAGTTTAACAAGCTTATTGATGAGAGAAAACATATCTACATGGCAGTTGACCCTGCGTATTTCTCAAATAAAAGAGATATAAAAAGCAAGCTGACCGAGACTCTTCAGATAAAAGGATTGTTGGAAAACTACTACTACTTTTTCCATGATATTGAAAATTTAAACGGTTTTTATACAAAATTTGAAGATTTTTTACTCTACATGTTGACTTTTTTAAATATAAAAAAATATGGTCTTACGTTTTTGGCACAGCCTCACAGCACTTTTGAAAACCCTCAAATCAAACTTCTCTTTACGTTCATGTACCTTGGAAGATGCTCAAACTTTGAGTATTTCAACACGGCAAACCTGAAAAAACTGCCAAAAAACAGATTTTTTTATCAGTACAGAACAAATTATCGTACTCTCTTGTTTAATGATATCAAAAGCAACATAGTAGAGATAGATGAGTATATTATTGATGAGTAGGTAGAGATGCAAAAACTTTTTGATGAGGTGACATCTTTAGATAAGAGATGTTACGAAGAGTTTTTTTTAAGCGAAGATATTTTGATGGAGCATGCCGCAGAGGGTATGGCTGAGTATATTCGTAACAATTTTAAAAAAAATGCAAAAATCATTATAGTTTGTGGAAGCGGAAATAACGGAGCTGATGGAATCGCCCTTGCAAGGCTTCTTCATGGCGACTTTGACACCTCTCTCTTTTATGCAAAAAAGCCTGCGTCAAAGATGGCGCTTCTGCAGCAAAAGAGAGCTCTTAGCATAGGCGTAAGAGAGTGCACAAAACTTCAATCGTGCGATGTTTTGGTGGATGCGATTGTCGGAACGGGATTTAGCGGCGAATTTAACGAAGAGCTGATGGGTATAATCCAAGAGATGAATGAGCTTGAGGCTTTTAAAATCGCTTGTGATGTTCCATCTGGATATAAGTTTATCGCAGATGTAACGTTGACTATGGGTGCGTTGAAAAAGAGCATGTTCTTGGATAGCGCCAAAGAGTTTGTCGGTGAGATAAAAGTTCTTGATTTGGGCGTGAGCCGAAATGTTTACGAAAAAGAGAGTAACGATAAGCTTCTTGATTTGGACGATTTAAGACTCCCCTCAAGAGCAAAAAAAGATTCTCATAAAGGCTCTTACGGACACTTGGCTATTGCATCGGGGCAGAAGAGCGGAGCGAGCATCATGAGCGCTCTTTCAGCGCTTCGATTTGGAAGCGGACTTGTAACGCTTGTGGGATTTGAAAAAATCGAGATACCGCATACGCTCATGTACTCGCATGAAGTGCCTAAAAACACAACTGCTTTGGCTTTGGGAATGGGTCTTGGAGCAGAATTTAGTGCGCAAGAGCTGGAGAAGTTTTTGGATAACTCTCTGCCGCTGATTGCGGATGCGGATATATTTCATATGCAAGCCGCTCTAGATATTTTAAAAAGAGACGAGGTTGTTTTAACGCCGCATGCAAAAGAGTTTGTCTCGCTTTTAAAAAGAGCAGAGTTAGCTGATATAACGGTAGATGAGTTGCAAAAAGAGCGTTTTAAATATGTAGAGATGTTTTGCAAAAAATATCCACATGTCACGCTTCTTTTAAAAGGTGCAAACGTCATAATAGGCAGAGGCGATGAGATTTTTGTCAATCCTCATGGAACTCCGGCACTAGCAAAAGGCGGAAGCGGGGATGTTTTAAGCGGTCTTATCGGGGCTCTTTTAGCGCAGGGGTATAGTGCACTTGATGCCGCAATCAACGGTTCATTAACACATGCTAAACTTGCACTAAATTACGATGGAGCGGATTTTTCGCTTATACCGGATGATTTAATAAATGAAATAAGTAGATTATAGGAAATAGAATGAAAGATATACTAAAAATCGGAAAATATGAGCTAGG
>NZ_JAVVFL010000006.1:0-26100 GCF_032250635.1 Sulfurimonas sp. | reverse complement strand
CTAGCTCTTTGGAAGCTTCGATGACATTGGAGTAGTTTCCTGTTGCAAAATCGACTTTTATATATCTGTAGAGCCACTTTTTTCTCTGCGCCAAATCTTTTGATTTGAGGTTTTTGTCCGCCATCTTTTTAGCCAGCTCAAAGTCTGCACCCTTCATGGCACACTCATAAACCCCATCATCCCACTCATCTGAGAGTTCGATTTTGTACTGTGAGGAGATAAGAAGAACGCTGTTGCACTCTTTTACACTAAGTGCCTGTTTCATGGTTCCAATAGCTGCCTGAGTGATTACCTCTTGCACGTCAGGATACTCCTGCTGGCTGAGGCTTAAAAGCTCCCGCTCCATAGCGAGCGACTCAGCGAATCTCTCATTTTGCAAAAGAAGCTTTGCCTTCTCATATATGGCTTTATTTCCGATGCTGTCATTTTGATACTCTTGCATGAGCTTGTCGTACGTCTCAAGTTTTACCGAAGCATTTTCATCGCTGACATCAAAGAAGAGTGAATCTTTTGCAACTTGAACTTCCTCGGCATACATGCCGTCTTTAAAGCGCTCAAGATAGTTGTTAAGCGCGCTTAATGCCTCTTTCTTCATCTGGGTTTTGCTCAACCATATCCCGATGTTTCTGGCAAGCTCTTCATACACCTCTTGTGTAGGCTCAACATTTTCAAAAATAGCCTTTGCTATCCCCGCGGCTTGTACAAGCTCTGCGTTGTCTGCCAAATCATACATCATATCCATAGATTTATAGATGTTTATCTCTGAGAAGTATTTTGGCTTTGCTTTAATGATTTTATCTATCTGCGCAGCCGCCCCTTTTGCATTTGAGTTTGCTATATGGTTTTGCGCCAACTTAAATGCGGCTTCTGCTGCAACGTCTATGTTGTCACTCTGTGAGAGCACTTTTTCGTAAAGTCCTCTTGCTCTAACTAAACTACCATCGAGCTCAAGCGACTCTGCTAGATAAATATAACCCCAATAGGAGTGGACAGAACCTGCATGTTCACTAAAGAGTCTGTCAAAAAAGTAATCGGCATCGCTGTTTATGCCGAGTTTTGTATATGCTCTAGCAATTAGCGAAAGAACCTCTGCAACATTTTCATCTGATGAGTACTCTCTTAAGTACTCTTTTGCAGCTTCGACAAGCTTGTCATTTTCGTCTAGTTTTGAATAGGCTCTAATCTTATAAAAAAGTAGCTCTGCTCGAAAAAGCGAGTTTGGATACTCTTTCATAATATCATTTACCAACTCAAGCACAAACTCATAGTTTTTCTCTTCATAATATTTTTTGATTTTTATATATTCGGTTACATCCCCGACTTTTTTAAGATGAACCGGATTGCCCTTCATGTTTAGGCTGCCGACAAAGGGGAGCAGATCTTCAGCGTATGTAAATGGAAAATTTATTGCCGCTTCAGAGAATTCATGCTTCTGGATCAAAGGCATTTCATCTATATAGCCCACAATCATCCAGTGGTTTGAGAGTTTTATATCTGCGCTAAAAGTTGTATCATCTTTTTTGAGATCAAAAACAATAGGAAAGAGCTTCATCTTTTGATACGGTTTTATAACAAGAAAAAAGGTCTCTTGTTTTGCTTGCGTACCAATCTCAAAAAAATTGTTTTGGAGTTTTTGAAGTTTCTGTGAGGGAGATTTAGAGAATGCACAGACTATTTTGGAGACGGCGTTAAAGTCATCCCTAAACTCTTGGCAAAGAAATTTTTCGCTGTCTCTTATATGAAGAGTGGAGTATGATTGATGGTTCTCTTTTGCGCCTTGAAGAGATATTTCAAGGGCAAAAGTATTAAGAGATATAAAAAAAACAAGGAGCAGTGCTTTTAACAATTAAATACTCCTTCTTTCTATTTTAGTAGCCGCTATTATATACAAACACCGTAATAAAATCTAAAAGCTCATTTACGCCAACAAAAGCAAAAATAGTTCCTATGGCTGCTATGCCGATGATTGTCTTGAGCGGAAGCGTTGCATTTGCGCTGTAAACATGACCGCCATCTTCAACAATCGGATCTTTCATAAACATATAGACTATAAGCTTTAGGTAGTAATACCCAGCTATCGCGGAGTTAAGTGCCATAATAAGCGCTAAAACCGTATATCCGCCTGTAATTGCGGAACTTATCATATAGAGTTTACCCCAAAACAGAGCAAACGGAGGAAGACCCGCCAAACTTAACATAAACAGAGCCATAATAGTTGCAGCAACCGGCGCAGTTTTAATCATACCTGCAAATTTATTGTAGCTATGGTCTGACTGCTGGTGAGCAGGAAGATTTTTCTGTCTGCTTATCCAAAGCATCGAGAACGACCCTAGGTTTGTAAAGCTAAAGAGTATCCAGTATAGGAAAAGCGCGCTGTTTGACTGCGTCGTTCCGATTAGAATTGCCGCCATAACAAAACCTGCATGCGAGATTGAACTGTACGCAAGCATTCTTTTTACGTCTGTCTGAACAAGCGCCCAGACGTTAGCCATTGTCATGGTTAGAACCACGCCCATATATAGGATGACCTCAAGCCAAACTACGCCGCTGTGGATTAAGAACTCAAAGATTCTCATAGCAATGACAAAAGCCGCTATTTTAGGAACGATTGACATATAACCAGCAAGTGCAGCAGATGAACCCTCATAAACGTCAGGTGTCCATGTATGAAACGGAACCATTGAGAGTTTAAAGCCGAATGATGCAAGCAAGAAAACAACACCGATAAGCACAAATGCTATATCTTCATAGTTGTTGGCAGTTAGAACCGCTGCAATCTGGTTAATCTCAACAGAGCCTGTAAGCGCATAAAATATCATAGAACCGAAGCTGAAAAATCCAGCCGCTAGCGCGCCCATAGTAAAGTACTTAACAGCCGCTTCAAACGACTTGTCACGGTTATGCATTGCTATAAGCGTATAGAGTGCCAAAGAAGCAGTCTCAAGCCCTACAAATATAAGTATAAGATTGTCCGTTGCAACCATAAACTGGAAGCCCGCTATCATAAACAAAAATAGCGCAAAGAACTCAGGATAAGAGAACTCATGGAATCTCTTATGAGTAAGTGCCAGCGGGATAAAGAGCATAGAAGCACCGACAATAATAAACTGAGAAAGTATTGCCAAGCCGTCTATAAGCATAACGTCAAAGACACCCATAATCGTACCGTTTTGAGTAAATACGCCCGCAGAATCCATTAGTGCAACAAAGTCGACTCCCAAAACAAGGAGGCTCAGCATTACATAAAGAGACTTGTGTTGATCGCTCTTAAAAAGATCAATAACTATGATTAACAAAGCGCCGACGATTGGAATCAACATTGGCACAAGAGTCATTAAGTTTAACGACTCTATCGAAACATTTACCGGTGATAACATTATTGTGCCTCCTTAGCCGAAGTTCTTTTGATGATAATATCCAAACTAGGAATTCTTTTTTTTGCCTCTTCTGAAACCGCTTTTTCGTGCATCAATTGAATAACGCCCTCAACACTTGTGTTTATAGTTCCCAAAACAGGTTTAGGGTATATTCCAAGCCAGACAGTTATGATTGCAAGCGGTATAAGAGCAAGTAGCTCTCTTTTGTTAACATCAGGAAGGTTTCTATTCTCCTCATTTGTGATAACTCCAAAGAACATCTTTTTATAAGCCGCAAGCATATAGATAGCACCGACTATGATAGCCATACCCGCAAGAAGCGTTAAGATGTGTGACTGCTTATAAAAACCTAGCAAACTTAAAAACTCACCGACAAAATTGATAGTCAGAGGAAGACCCACAGAAGCCATAAGCATCAGACCAAATATAGTTGCATAACGCGGCATAACCGAAGCCAAGCCTCCAAACTCACTCATAAGCTTTGTGTGTCTTCTGTCGTAAATTACCCCTACAAGGAAGAAGAGCGCGCCTGAGACAACACCGTGCGCTATCATCAGGAAGATTGAACCTGAAATACCCTCGACATTGAGTGCGAACGTACCAAGGACAATAACACCCATGTGCGATACAGAGGAGTAAGCGACAACCTGTTTAATATCTTTTTGCGCGTATGCCACCATTGCCGTATAGATAATCATGATGATTGCCAAAATAGCTATCGGGAACATAAAGTAGACTGACGCATCCGGAAACAACGGAAGCGAAAAACGGATAAATGCGTATGTACCCATCTTTAGCAAAATTGCCGCAAGGATTACAGAACCGATAGTCGGTGCTTGACCGTGAGCATATGGCAACCAAGTATGGAAAGGGAACATAGGAACTTTGATCGCAAAACCGATAAAGAATGCGACAAACAACCACGTTTGGAAAGATTCAGGAAGAATCAGACGGTACCACTCTAAAATTGAGAAACTCCACTGACCTGTTGCCTGATAGTAGAAGTACGCCATAAAGAGCATACCCACAAGCATGACAAGCGAACCTGTAAATGTGTAGAGAAAGAACTTTACAGATGCGTAGATTCTAAGAGGTCCGCCCCATGCACCGATGATATAGAGCATCGGCACGAGTGAGAGTTCCCAAAATACATAAAACACGATAGCATCAAGAGCAGCAAAAACACCCACCATCGTCATCTGTAAAAACAGAAGCGTGATTATCATGTTTTTTATATCTTTGGTCTCGCCTAGTGAAGCGATACCTATCATGGTAAAAAATGCAGCAAGTATAATAATAAAGAGTGAAATTCCATCAACCCCTACTATATAGTTAATGCCGAATGTCGGAACAAGTGCAATGGTCTCCATAAACTGCATTCCTGATACATTTGAATCAAATGCAAACCACAACCACAGTGCAAGAAAAAACTCAATAGTAGCCACGGCAATACCGTAAGAGCGCATACTATCCTTGTTCACTACAAATCCAAGCATCGCTGCGAGTGCCGGGAAGAAAATTAAAATCGATAAAATATGATCCAACATCTATTAAACTCCTAAAGCTGAGAGAAATGTTTTGATTTCTCCAGAATGTCTTGCTGCAAGTCCAAAAACCACAGCCAATGAGAGCAGAACTACAGTTCCAGCTACCATCCACTTAAGCATAGTCGATAGATTACCGCTTTGCATAACTCTTGTTTTCTCGCCCGTTTGATAGAACACGTTTGCTATGCCATCAACAGTTGCATCAACAATTTTTTGATCAATTTTAGTCCAAAATATCTCTGAGAGTTCTCTATATGCTTTTACAATATAGTTTTCATAGAAGTACGGGATGTAGTACTGATTTATAAGTAGTTTATATCCAAAACTATTCTCCATCTTTGATGTTCCGTCCGGCACTTTGATATCTTTGCTTGTATATTTTTTGTACGCAAAAACAATTGCCGCGATTACAAAAAGCTGAGTTCCGATGGTCATAATCCAATACGTCGTAGCTGAGTGAACATGATACTCTGTTGCTGGAAGCAAATCTGTTACCATGTTGAAATATCCCATCTTAAACGCGCCTGCAATGATTGCAAGAAGCATAAGCGGACTCATTGCAACTAGCATAAACTTGTACGCTTCATGCGGATGAATACCGAAATGTTTATATCTGTCTTCACCGTGAAAGATGAGCGCTACAAGTCTAAATGAGTAAAACGCAGTCAGACCTGCAGTAAAGAGCAGCACTGTATAGATAATAAAGTGATGTTCAACAAACGCAACCTCTAAGATTAGATCTTTTGAGAAGAATCCCGCGAGTGGAAAGATACCTGCAAGTGCAACGGAAGCTACCGTCATCATAACAAACGTTCCCTTCATCACCTTGTTAAGACCACCCATTTTAAACGGATCAAGCTCATCGTGCATAGCATGCATAACGTTACCTGCGCCCAAAAAGAGAAGCGCTTTAAAGAATGCGTGAGCCATAAGGTGAAAGAGTGCAACCCAGTAAGCGCCCAAACCAGCAGCTGCAAACATGTAGCCAAGCTGTGAGAGCGTAGAGTATGCGATAACTCTCTTCATGTCGCGGTTTACAAGAGCCATTGACGCTGCAAAAAGTGCGACAAAAGCACCAAGAGAAGCGATAAAAAGCCCTACATTTGGAATCAAATCATAAAGAGGATTTGCACGGATAACAAGATAAACACCCGCTGTAACCATCGTAGCCGCATGGATAAGAGCAGAAACCGGAGTCGGTCCCTCCATCGCGTCTGCCAGCCAAGTGTGAAGCGGAAACTGAGCCGATTTACCCATAGCACCGATGAAGAGGAAGATTCCCATCCATGTCAATACATCTGTCTCTAAAGATGGCATTGCCGCGAAAGCTTCTGCATACTGAAGAGTTCCCGTGTTCCAATAAACTAAAAAGATACCGATTAGCATCCCAAGGTCTGCGATACGGTTCATAATAAACGCTTCGTTTGCTGCCCAAGTTGCGCTCTCTTTGTGGTACCAAAAACCGATAAGTCCCCATGAACAGAGACCAACGCCTTCCCAACCTATGAAAAGACCTGCAAAGTTATCACTCATAACAAGAACCATCATTGAGAAAACAAATGCCGACAGCCACGAGAAAAATCTGTTAAACCCTTTGTCGTGATCCATATAACCGATAGCGTAAACGTGAACAACAGTTGAGACCAAAGTCACGACTATCATCATAGTAACACTTACCTGATCGACTACGAATCCAAAAGGGATGTAAAGATTGCCAACTGCCATCCATGTCATCATCTCTACTTGTATTGTCTGTCCTGAGAGCATAACCACTGCAAGAAGTACCAAAGAGCTTAAAAAAGAGACTCCAAGAAGAATACTCGGAACGATTCCCGCGATTTTAGTTTTTGGCGATGCACCAAAAAGTGCGGCAAACAAAGAACCCACCAGTGGCGAGAAAAGTGCCGTATATAAAAAGAGTTCCATATCTTATCCTCTCATCGTTGACATGCTGTCAAGATCTATATTGTTATGTTTCTTATGCCAAACAATCAAAAGACCGAGTCCTACGGCTACCTCAGATGCGGCAATAGCTATAACGAAAAATGCAAACATCTGACCTGTCAAATCACCGTAATAGTGTGAAATTGCGGCAAAAGAGATATTTACAGAGTTCAAAAGTATCTCTGTTGCAAAAAATAGCATAAGGAGATTTTTTCTTCTCATAACCCCGACCAAACCAATAGCAAAAAGGATTGTCGAGAGTACAAGGTAGTGGTTAAGTCCTATTTCCATCATGAGAGCACCTTCTTATGTTTATCTTCTTCTCTCATCTTCAACAACTCTTGTTCATTCATAAGAGTAAGAGAGAGATCCATCTTCTTTCCTGCAAGTACAATCCCTGCAATCATAGCAACCAAAAGCATTACAGCCGCTACTTCAAAAGGAACAAGATACTTTGTAAAAAGAACCATACCGACCTCTTGGACGTTGCCTGCACCTTCAGTAACCGGATAAAGCGCTTCAATATTGCTTCCGACTATAGGAGCGGCAACTATAACAACAATCAGAGCAGCGCTTATAACGCTTAATCCCAAGATTATCGCCTTGTTACCCTGCTTCTCTTTTACATCTCTTGTCGTATCAAAGAACATCATACCAAAAGCATAAAGCGCCATAACTGCACCGGAGTAAACAACGATTTGAACCGCACCTAAAAAATCAGCGCCTAAAATAAAGAAAAACGCCGATATAAAAATCATTCCTGCTGCCAATGAGCTAAGAGCATATAACGCCTGTGAAGTCGTTACCGCTACATAGAACATCGAAATAGTCAAAAAGGCAAACAGATAAAATGCAACTGCTTCAAACATAATCAAACTCCTTAATATGCTAGAGGTGTTTTTTTAACACGCTCATCTTCATGTGGTGTAATCGCGCCGAAGCCTTCAAACTCAAGCTGAGTTCCGGCTTTCATCTTATCAAGCGGCGTCAACATATCCTCATACATTACAAAATGCTCTCTCTGATCACTCGCATTTTCATACTCGCCGCCATGCGTGATAGCAAGTTCTGGACAAACTTCCGCACAGTAGCCGCAGAAGATACAGCGACCCAGATTGATGCTGTATTCGCTAACCTCTTTGCGAGAGTTCTCATCGAGCTTAGTGTCGATTCTGATACAGTTAGAGATACAAATCTTCTCACAAAGTCCGCAACCGATACATCTCTCGGTATCTGACTCCCAAAGTCTTTTCATCTCATGAACAGCTCTGTAACGTGGACCTATAGGCATCTTTTCAGCCGGATACTGTACGGTGTGGACATTAAACTTTATCATCTCGCGAAGCACAACCCAAAGACCGACAAAAAGTTCGCCTCTGAAAGCTCTTTTGAGAACTCTTTGAAATTTACCCCATCCATCTGTGGGATAGTCGGCAATATCTACCATGTAGTAGTTGCTGTCTAATTCCGTAACATTTCTGTTGTTAAAATGCTCTTGTATATGTTCATTATGCATACTCACCCCTTACATCATTACTATTGCAGTTATAACTATATTTATCATAGCTATAGGCATTAAAACTTTCCAACACAACCACATCAACTGGTCAGGTCTAACATCAGGCCAAGCCGCTCTTGTCCACAAGAAAAAGAAGAAGAAGAATGCAACTTTAGCCAATAGTCCAAGTGCACCCAAAAAGCTTCCGTCTCCATAACCACCCACGAATAGAAGTGCCATAACAAAAGAGATAAAGAACATATTCGCATACTCGCCGATGAAGAAAAGACCCCATCTCATACCTGAGTACTCCGTTCCAAATCCGTCAATAATCTCATGATCGTTTGCTATCAGGTGAAACGGTGTACGACCTGTTTCAGCAAATGCCGCTATCCAGAAAAGTACAAACGCAACAGGCTGAGACCAGAGTATCCAGTCCGTAATTCCGCCTGCTTGATACTCGTTAAAGTCGATAAGAGATAAAGAACCGACCATCATAACAGGTGCTAAAATCGATAATCCTGTAATAACCTCATAAGAGATAAATATAGCAGCTGCCCTTGCCGCTGAGAGCAAAGCGAACTTGTTTGCAGATGCCATACCTCCAAGAAGAGGACCATAAAGTCCCACACCCATAATTCCAAGAATATAAAGAATACCGATATTGATGTCTGCTACAATCGGATGAACTTCGTATCCAAAAATCGTAAATGATGGTAAAAACGGGATAGCAGCTGCCGCCATAAAAGCAGTTGCAGCCGTAATAACCGGTGCGATTTTAAAGATACGACCGACTACGTTGGCAGGGACAATATCCTCTTTTGTAAAGAGTTTAATACCATCCGCCGCAACTTGTAAAAGTCCAAAAGGTCCGACATTGACAGGTCCAAGACGACGCTGCATAAATGCAAGAACTTTTCTCTCAAAGTAGGTACCTATTCCCGCTAATGCAGAAAATATAAGTAAAATGACGATGATTTTAATAACCGTCTCAATTAAATATGCCGTTTCCATATATTACACCTTTTCAATCGAAGCTGTTGCAAAGCGGTATGAGCTAAACAGTGCCTCTGAATTTAATTTAGAATCAAATGTCGGTAACAACACAATGTCACCGCTAATTTTATTGTCACTTACTATATTTGCCACAATTTCACCGCTTGCGCTCTTCACTCTCACGGTATCTCCTTCGTTAAAATCAGATCCACTTAAAAACTCCTCACTCATATAAACACCGCTTACCTCATCAAGGTTGGTGGTTTTATAGGTAAATGGAGTAAATTGTCTTACAGGATTTGCCAAATAGATGAGGCTGCCTTGCATCTTTTCATTATTAAATAGAGCAACAGACTCATCGCCGCTTTTTGCCGTAGCGATATTTTCCAATAGGTATCCGCGATGCTCCGTGCCGTCGTTGTCATAGTGGTTTGGAAGATTGTCAAACTCTTCTGCTCTAAACCCACTCTCTAGAGGAAGCATTTTCGTGTACTCAATAACAAGTTCAGCTTTTAAACCAAGCGCGTTTGCAATGTCGTTTAACTCATATCCGTTATAACCGATTGCCGCATTTGTCGGGTTTACTCTTTTATTGATGCTTGTAAGCGTTCCCTCTTGCTGATTAATAGCAGGCATATCCAAATCGCCATCGCCTAAAGCTGAGAGAGTAAAATCTCCCTTCGTGTTATAGCCTATAGAATATGCACCGGGCACTTCATCAAGCTCACAAATAAGCGCAACGCCGAGAGTGTTTGTCAGGTTCGGTATCATCGTAAGCTCAAACGCACTATATTTTTCAATAAGTGCTAAAAGACGAGCAAGATTTTTTGAGTTTGGATGAGTATAGAGGTCAGATCCTGCAATAAGTGCGAAACTATCTTTTTTAGCAAGATTTTTCTCTAAATTTTCCATAAACTTCTCATCAGCACCTAAAATCGCTAAAAGACGGTTATCATCTACCTCAACCTCTTTCGTGATTTTTTTAGGAACCATCTTTTTCTTCTCTTCCTCTACCTCTTCCTCTTCACCACTCTCTTCGTTTTTCTTCATAACTTTAACTATTTCGGTAATCTCTTCTTTGATTATCTCTTCAACAGTTATAGTTTTTGTTGAGTGAAACGATGCAAGATAAGAGACTATCTCGCTTGGAAGCTTCTCTTTATCAGCAAACAAGTCAAGAATCAGATAAAGAACAGCCTCTTCTTGCAGGGGTGCATGATACACACTCATAATACTTTTGCCAAATCCCTCAACAACAGGATCTTTTACAGGGTGGAAGTAGAGACCCGCGCCCTTGTTTACTGTTATAGAGTTATTTAGAGCATAGCGTGCATTTGGATTGTCACTCTTAATAGCAGTTCCCACAGAGATAATAAAATTTGCGTTGTGAGTAGCTTCAAGATCGTAACCGTATAGTTTTGTGCCGCTTATCTCGCTGTAATTGTTTAAAAATGTCTGAAACGCTTTTGCTTCACTGTTTATAAGCTTATAGCCGAACTTCTCTTTTAGTTTTTGCAAAAGAAGAGCCTCTTCGTTTGTGATGGTAGATGTAAATTTAAGAGTGTCAGCTTTTTTAAACGCTTCTAAAGCATTTGCAAACGCTGCTTCATCTCTACTCTTTACCTCATTTTGGTAATCAAATCCGTATCTTCCTGCGCCGCAAAGTGAAACATAGTTCCACTCGTTCATAACGCGGTAGATCTTCTCATCAGTGTTTTCAATGCTTGTATGTTTTACATCGTAACTTATTTGACATCCCGCAGAACAGTGTCCGCATGTTGCAGGAATTTGCTTAAGTTCCCATGCATTTGAAGTATAGATAAAGTGTGTATCAACAAGCGCTCCAACCGGACAAACAGCAGCACACTCGCCACAACTTGTACAATCAAGCATCTCTTCACCGCTCGTTAAGCCGATAAGGGATTTGTTGAGCTTGTTCCACATAGCATACGCGTCTTTTGGCATGCTCTCTTTATACTCTGCTTCAAGTGCATCTGCACCGCGCGGTACTGTTTTGAGCGAATTGTCGCCTATCATATCTTTACATGCAGTGACACATCTCTCACAAACGATACAAAGACCCGGGTTGTAGTGAATATGTCCCCAGTCAATATCGCTTCTATCTACATCCTTAACTGCATAGTTCTGTGCATCCACGCCCATCTCTAAAGTATAGTTTTGAAGCTCGCACTCGCCTGATTGATCGCAAACACCGCACTGAAGAGGATGATTTACATCGTAAACCTCCATGATTGCGCGGCGCTCTTTGATAATATTTTCAGTCGATGTTACAACGCTCATTCCCTCTTTTGATTTTGCGTTACATGCATATACCTGTTTGCCGTCGGCTTCAACAAGACAAAGACGACATGCAAGTGTCGGGCTGCATCTTGTCAAATAACAGATCGCCGGTATAAAGATATCGTTCGCGCGGGCAGCATTGAGTATATACTCGCCCTCTTGAGTCTCTATCTCTCTTCCATCAATATTTATAGTAATTTTACTCATTACATTACTCTCACTATCTTGGATTTTTCAAATCTATATCTACCCGCATCTACACTTATGTCAAAGGTAGGATTAAGCGCTACAGTTCCTTTTAGTTCGCTATCTAGCTTGAATTTTCTTTGGATTTTTGTTTTACCAAAGCTAATCTCAACCATATCTCCATCCGAAATTCTAGCAGCTACACTAAACTGTGCAGAGCCGTGCAGGAAGTTATCCTTAGGAAGCTGCTCCGCTTTTAGGGTGTAGTTGTTAAACTGAAGCACAGGATCACATTGGTAGATGATGGTACCGTTAAACTCAGGCAGATCATCAAGCTCTTCCAATTCTCCGCTTGCTTCAAGAGCAACCTCATCAAGCAGATATCCGCGGTTATCTTCACCCAGAGGAGATAAAAAGTTCTCTAAATCATCAAAAGCAATGGTTTTAAATCCAGCCTCTCTCCTAAGCTCTTGCGTATAGTGGGTGGTCTCATCTTTATGGACTCCCAACGCTTTTGCTAAGTCATTGAGCGTGTATCCGCTGAACTGCAGCGCAACGTTTGTCGGAAGCACTCTGTTGTCAATGTTTACAACCGTTCCCTCTTGCTGATTAAGAGCAGGTATCGCCAAGTCGGCACTGCCCAGCGAAGAGATAACAAAGTCGCCCTTTGCGTTATATCCCACTACGTTTTCTATATTCTCATCGCGCTCAAGTGTATTGATAAGCGATACGCCAAGGGTATTTGCCTCACGAGGAACTACAACCAAAGAGAAATCACTGTACTTCTCAATAAGTGCCGCAAGCATAGCTATATTGCCTGCTCTCTCATGCGCTATAAGATCGTTGCCGATGATAAGTACTCTCTTTTTTGCTCTTGTGAAAGATTTACTCATATAGGAGAGTTCCTCTTCGCCGATATTTGTCTCAGCATATATGTAACCAAGATCAAGATCATCAAAAAATGCTCTCTCGCTCTCAGTTAAATCAGCATCTTTGAGTATCTCATAAGCCAGAAGCGCCATAACACCCTCTTCTGTTCCAACTTCATACTTCATCATCTGCGTCATGACGTTTTGCATCAACACATCTTCCATAGGGTGCGCGTAAACAATTTTTGCACCGTTATGTTTTGAAGCCGTTGTAAGTGCATATCTCACGCCCGGATTGTCCGTTGCTATTCTGCTTCCTATAACGATTGCCGCATCTGACTGCTTAATCGCATCAAGAGAACCGCTGTGGTGGAGTTTTCCGCTTAGAGAGCCGTATGACTTCATAAATTCGCCAAAGAGTCTTGCATCTTCATTGAAAAGCTTGATTCCAAGCTTCTCTTTTAAAAGCTGTAAAATATGCGCCTCTTCATTTGTAATAATAGAAGAGAAACGGATTGCTTTTGCGTTTTTCAAAGCCTCTACTGCTTTGTTAAATGCGCTCTCCTCACTACTCTGTTTGTTGTCAAAATCAAAACCGAAGCGTCCTGCCCCGCAAAGCGACATAAATTCAAAGTTGTTTTTTACTCTAAATATCTCATCTGCGCCGTTAATCGAGCTGTGTCTTGTCTCATACTCCAATGGGCATCCCGCCGAGCAGTGAGCACATGTTGCAGGAACGCGTTCAAGCTCCCATGCATTTGCCTTGTAGCGAAAACCGCTGCTTGTCAGTGCGCCAACAGGGCAAACTGCAATGCATTCTCCGCAGAATGTACAATCAAGCATCTCGCTGTTTTTTGGGATAATAGTTGAGCTGTATCCGCCGAATTTAACCTCTATAGCATCATCGCCGATAACCTCATTGCAGACATGAACGCACTTTTCGCACATTATACAAAGGGACGGCTCATAATCTATAAGTCCCCAATGTTTAATCTCTCTAAGCTGATCACGAGCTGAAAAATTTTGGCGTTCTACACTAAACTCCAACGTTTTATTTTGAAGGTCACACTCTCCTGATTTATCGCAAACACCGCACTCAAGAGGATGGTTTACATCATAAAGCTTCATGATGTTTACTCTCTCGTTTTGCAGAGCATCATTGTTTGTAGTTATCTCTATACCCTCGGTTGGAGGCGTGTTGCAGCTTAAAACAAATCCATCTACACCGTTTGCTTCAACAACACACATACGGCAAGATGCACATGGGGAAGTTTTAGAGATATAGCACATTGTAGGTATATAGATTCCGTTTTTACGAGCTACACTTAAGATAGTCTCGCCCTTTTGCGCTTGGACTTGGATACCGTCAATTGTAAAATTAATTATTTTATTCATAGCATCCATCCTTTACGCCTGCACCATTGCAATATAGTAACAGCGCATGCATCTCTCTGCTTCACTCATAGCTTCTTCTTGGGTAAAACCTAGATTTACCTCTTTGTTATTGTATTTTCTATCTTCAACATCAAGAACCGTAGAGTGCTGGCGAGGTATGCCTGGCAGCCATCCGGTAACTTTCTCTTTTTTATCATAAACGCGAAGCTTTCTTAAGTGGTCTTCCATAATCTCATCATCACTTAAACTAACCTCTCCACTCTGAACATAACGTGCCATTACTGAAGCCGCGCGTTTTGCCTGTCCTACTGCATTTACAATCGTCATAGGTCCGTATTCACAATCCCCTGAGGCAAAAATACCCTTGCGAGATGTCATATAATCTTTGCCGTTTGTCTTAATGGTTGCCCATGAAGTTTTCTCAATCTCCCACTCTTCGGGAAGAAGCTTCAAGTCAGCCGACTGCGAAACTGCAGGTATAAGATAATCCGCCTCGATTACATAAGAAGCACCCTCTATTTTCACAAGCTCTGCGCGTCCTCCGTTTGGATCAGGAACAAGCTCAAACTTGTCTACCAAAAGAGATTTTAAGAGATTATCCTCATCTCTCATCTCGGCAACTGCTGAGTGAAAAAGGAACTCAACGCCCTCTTCTACCGCCTCGTGATACTCTTCATAGGTAGTATTTTTTATGATAGTCTTCTCATCTCTTCGGTAAATCATATAAACTTTTTTCGCATTTGCTCTAATTGCACAGCGAACAACGTCCATAGATGTAAAACCGCCGCCGACGCACACAAGAGTTTTACCTGTCAAATCAACATAATCAGTTGTTAAAAGGTTCTCTTCCTGCTCTGCCTTTGAGATTGTATAGCCGTATTTTTCGTAGAGATTTACCTTGTCCAAAAAGTCGATTGCGCCCCAGTAACCTCTAATCTCCGGTCTCTCGTTTTCACAATAGACTTTTTTAGAGATTCTTGTTCCAGTTGCCACCATAACCGCATCATACTCGTTCTCAAATCTTCTCATGTCATCGGCATTGATTTTAGAGTTCGTTATAAAATTAACTCCCATATCTCTGACACACTCAATATCTTGATTGTACTTAGCTATAGGCATTCTGTACTCAGGTACGCCTACTGCAACTTCACCGCCAAGAACAGGAAGCTCCTCGTAAACATCAACATCAATTCCCTCAGCTGCAAGATAGTAAGCAGTTGTAAGCCCTGCAGGTCCTGCACCGATAACTGATACTCTCTTACCGATGCTAGGCTTCTTATCCATAGGATGAAAAAAGTCATACCCATGATCAGTCTCCCAATCAGCACCAAGACGCTTTAGAGCCATAATTGATATCGGCTCATCAAGATTTGTACGACGGCATGCATCCTCACATGGATGCGGGCATACACGACCGCAAACGTGCGCAAGCGGCATAGTTTGGCGCGTTGCCATAAGCGAATCGTCCATTCGTAAATCTCTTACGCCCTCAATGTAGGCCGGAATATCTACATGAGAAGGACAAGCATCAGAACATGGCGATGTTATTTTTGCAATATAGCCAATCTCATCACCATAATGCTTAGAAGGTTTCTGCTCGTTTATGCACTCCATAAAAACATCTTCAAAGTGCTTCATTAGATCAATAATCGGATTTGGAACAGTTTTGCCAATCTCACATTTTGAAGTGATTTGCATACTTTTACCGATCTCCCTTAGATGGTCCAAATCAGCTACACTTCCCTCACCGCGAGCGATTTTGTCGAGCTGGTCATATAAAATACGTCCGCCCCAACGCCCAGGTGCACATCTCCCGCATGCCTCAGAATACTCCTGATACTGTGCAGCGTACTCCATAGCCAAACGGATTACGTCTACATCTTCATCAAAAAGCGCCACGCCGTCCCAGCCTATAAAAGCTTTGGACTCTCTATGGCTGTCATACTGTGCAGGCAGGTTGTAAGCTGATTCTTCCCACTCCTCTTGCGGCTTGTTAATATTGTTTATAAACTCACCGTTCCAAGTAGAAAAATATACTTTACTCAAAATTCAAATCCCACTTATTTTTTTGTTACGATAGTCCAGTCGACTTCGTTGAACTTTAAAGAGTTTAACAACTCATATCCGCACTCTTTTACCAAATCAGCTGATTTTTGAATAGGTGAAAAATCACCTATCTCAAATAAAAAAATTGCAACTTCCCCAGCTTTGTGAGATGTTAAAATCTCTCTCATGCGAGGCTCAAAACCATCTTTTAAATGTCTTAAATCATATCTTTTCATTAGCGGTCTACCTCTCCAAAAACGATATTAGTCGTACCGATAATCGAAACAACATCCGGAATATAGTGACCCGGCAGAAGGTCTGTTAAAATCCCCGTGTGCCAGAATGACGGCGCGCGAAGTTTTAGTCTGTACGGGTACGGTCCGCCTTGAGAGTTGATGTAAAAACCAAGCTCGCCTTTTGGGGACTCAGTTGCCACATACACCTCTCCGACCGGAGGTCTCATACCCTGCGTTACAAGAACAAAGTGCTGCATCAAAGAGTAGTTTTGCGTCATGATGTCAAGCTTTGGAGCAGAGACATATTTCGGCGCATGAGCCATTAGTTCAGTCTGTCCATCTTTGACACATTTTTCGTACATGTCGATTGTCTGATAAAGAATCTTTGCAGACTCTCTCATCTCTTCCATGTAGATGCGGTATCTTGCAAAGTTGTCGCCTTTGTCAGAGTAAGGAACACGAAATTCTACCTCATCATAAAGCTCATAAGGCTCCTCTTTGCGGATATCCCAAGCAACGCCTGAAGCTCTTAGCATTGGACCTGTACAACCCCATGAAAGCGCCATCTCTTTTGAGATAGTTCCCACCTCTTCCATTCTCATAAGCCAGATACGGTTAGTATCAAGAAGATCTTCATAATCTTTGATATTTGCAGGAAGCTTGTCCAAAAATGTTCTTAGCTGAGCTATAAAACTATCTTGAATATCCAGAGGAACTCCACCGATACGGATAGCCGCATGGGTAAGTCTAGCACCACAATACCCCTCGATAATGTCCATCAAATACTCTCTCTCGCGGAAAGCAAAAAGAAAAACCGTCATAGCGCCGATGTCAAGAGCAGTAGTTGCGAGCCAAAAAAGGTGGCTCATCAAACGGTTGATCTCTAGAAGCATCATACGGATAACTTTTGCACGGCGAGGCACTTCAAGACCTATAAGTCTCTCAACTGCCAGAGCAAATCCGTAGTTGTTTGAAGATGATGCGATGTAGTCCATACGATCCGTTGTCGGCATAAACTCGTTATAGATCATATTTTCAGCCATCTTCTCCATACCGCGGTGAAGATACCCTATATCCGGATGCGCTTTTACTATCATCTCTTGTTGAAGGTGAAGCATTAAACGTAACTGTCCGTGAGCTGAGGGATGCTGAGGACCGAAGTTTAAAATCATCTCATTGTCTTCTCTATCAAAAGTGATATTTTCAAAAAATGGGCTTAATCTGTTTTTTACTTGCATGGTACTCCCTATCTTTGAGGGTCGTCAATAACGACCGAATCTTTTTTATCGAATTTTTTAATCATGAAAACACCACCCTCTTCTTGATAGTTTTGCTCATTTTTAGGCTCATTACCAGTGATTTTGGTCCCCTTAGGCACTTCATGTCCAAGACGTGCAAATCTCTCGCTGTCGTAACGGTCAACTTTTGCAGTATCGCGAAGTTCAGGCCCGATAATATCGCGTGCCTCTTTGCCGTAAATCTTGTCAACTTCATACCACGCAGCAAACTCATCGCCTTGCAATGGATATGTTTTTAGAAGCGGATGTCCCTGCCAATCGTAAGGCATAAGAATTCTTTTCATAAACGGATGTCCGTTTGCTTCGATGCCGAACATGTCAAACATCTCTCTCTCAGACCAATCAGCAGAGCGAAAAAGCTTCTCAACAGAGTTTACCGCCTCACCTTTGTTTATAAACATTTTAATGCGCAGACGCTTGCGTTTGTTCATGCTTAGCATCTGGTAAAAAATCTCAAAACCGCCACTCTTTGCAAGCCAGTCAATCGCGCTCATCTCGCTTAGCTGCGTGTATTCACATTCGTCTCTTAAGAGTTCCAAAACTTTGTAGTTGTCTTCAGGCTTGATAAAAACAACCATTTGACCTACTTGGATATATGCATCAAGAACATCAAATTTTGCTTTGATAGCTTCTAAATCTGCAGCAAAAACCTCATCACTCTCTACCGCGTTTTTTGGAACCTGGGGAGAGACATAAAATCTGTCCGTGTAGTACGCTTTTTTCTGTACATCGTCTTTAGGTTTATAAGCTCTCATTACATCAACCTTTTAGCTTTTTGCGCTCTTGAAGCATGGTTCGCACGAATCTTTTTTTGTAGTAGCATAACACCGTACTGAAGTGTTTCCGGTCTTGGCGCACAACCCGGAAGATAAAGGTCAACAGGGATGATTCTATCAACTCCCTGAACAGTAGCGTAAGTGTTAAACATACCGCCCGTATTTGCACATGAACCCATTGAAATAACCCATTTTGGCTCAGTCATCTGATCGTAAAGTCTCTTGATGAACTCGGCATGTTTTTTAGTAAGCGTTCCTGCAACTATCATAACGTCGGCTTGACGCGGAGAGGCTCTAAAGATTGTTCCAAATCTATCGAAGTCATATCTCGAAGCACCCGAAGCCATCATCTCGATACCGCAGCAAGCAAGACCGTAAGTAAGCGCCCAAATAGAGTTTGAACGTCCCCAGTTTACTATCTTGTCTATACTTGTTAGTGCAACCGGCAATCCGCCATTTTGCGTATAATTTATTTTATGTTGTGCCATTCAAGCGCTCCTTTTTTCCATGCATAAATAAAACCGATTGTTAAAAGCAGTATAAACATTAACATCTCGGCAAAACCAAACCATCCAAGCAGTTTAAAGTCAACAGCCCAAGGGAACATGAAGACTATCTCTACATCAAAAAGCAGAAAAAGCAGAGCGAAAAGATAGAACTGCGGAGAGATTCTGTTTGGCTGTTTTGTAATCTCAGGTCCACACTCATACACCGATAATTTAATTTTTTCATTGCTCTTAGCCGCTAACGCGCGACTTGCCAAACGTGCTATTACCGTCGTCGTTATAAATGCACCGAATGTCAGAAGAAAAAGTACAAACACCCCAAAATACGGATTTGAAGTCACTACATGCTCCATATAACCTACCTTTGTTATTGTTATTGTTTTAAAACGCATAAAAACATAAGTCGTTTGACTTAAATATTTTCACTTATTTTTAGAAAAAACAGTTGGATGGATTGTAGCAAAAAGAGTATTAAATAAAAGATTAAGAGGATATTTGAGATGGTTGCTGTTACTAAATACTACATATTTTTTTGCTCTTTCACTGCCTATGTGTATAATTGAAACACAAATAGCTGAAGATAGTTACAAACTCTATATTTGTAACGCTACCTGGTTAGATAGCGCTTTCTTTTTTGCTCTTTTAGTTTGTCCGTATCTACAACAATAAAGCCATCAACACAGTTTTCAAACTCTTTGTCCTTTCCAAAATCAACAAACTCTACGCCGCCCGCATCACATAGTTCACTATACTGTTTATAAAGCGTTGGGATTGCATAGCCCATTATTTGAAGCTCATGCTTTAAGATGAGAATATCTTTCTCATAATCGTTATTAAAAAAGAGCTCGTTAAATCTTTTTTTCATAGTTTCATCCATAAGATAACTCTCCCGGTGCTCTACGCTTTTTACTTTGGAGCCGAAATAGTTCATGTAAAAATAGACCAAAATTGCGACTGCCTCATCACTGTAGGAGCCTGATATACTGACGCACCCAAACATATAACGAACGTCTGGGTTTGTTCTTAGGTATGCGCCGATTCCCTGCCATAGGTAATCAAGCGCTCTTGAGTTCCAATATTTTGGCTGCACAAAACTGCGCCCAAGTTCAATAGAGTTTTGCAAATAGTTCTTAGACTCAATCTTAAACTCAAAAAGCGTTGAAGTATAGAGCCCATCAACTCCATAAGCATCCACCATTTCGCTTGCTTTTACTACTCTGTATGAGCCTACAATCTCCAAATCTTTGTCATCCCAGAGAATAATATGCTCATAACAGTAGTCAAAATCATCTATGTCTCTCTGCTTTCCGCTTCCCTCTTTTACCTGCCTGAAGCTAATCTCGCGAAGTCTGCCTATCTCTTTAATGAGCACATTTTCATCCGCATTGGCATAGAGATAAATCTTCTTGCCATCCGTTGTCTCGCCTATCTCTTTTGCATTTTGAAGCTCTTTTTTAAGCTCTTGCCTATTCTCCGCCAAAGCTATGCCGTTGTGTGTTTTAAAGATGCCTTTTTCTTTTTTTGCCACTTTATAGAAGTGCTTGCGCAGAAGTTTTACTCTGTTTGAGATCTCAATATTTGGCGCATAGTAGCTCTCGTAAGGAATGCTCTTGCCTATGGTAAAAGAGATGTTTTTGTTGTAGTGCTTAAACATCTCATGGGGAATTGTCGCCGTTGCAAGAGATTTGTTTATCATGGAGAGCAAATAGAAGGTTTTTGAATTTTTTGCGTCGATATATATAGGCAAAATCGGGGACTTGGTATTTTGCGCTATCTTTAAAAATCCTTTTTTCCATTTGGTGTCTTTTATGCCGTTTGGACGCGCGCGGCTCACTTCGCCTGAAGGAAAGATGACGACAACCTGCTCTTTTTTAAGCGCTTCATAAATCGCCTCCACAGAGCCTCTTTGCATCTTTCCTTTTATATTTTCTATGGGAATAAGCACCTCATTAAGGTTTTTAAACTCTTCCAAAAAATTAGATGCAACTATTTTTACATCTTTTCTTACATCTTTGATAACATTTAAAAGTGCCAAAGAGTCAAGTGCGCCCAGAGGATGGTTTGCAATGATGACAACTCTGCCGTAAGATGGAATCCTTGAGAGCTGATTTTTGTTTATGTTAATGTCAATACTAAAATAGTCAAGTACAAACTCAATAAAATCAAACGCATCGAGATGTCTGTTTTTTAACAAAACGTCATTTATCTCATCTTCATGAAAAGCTCTTTTGAAAAAAGAGAGCACTCCGTTTCGCACAAGAGTCGGCCATTTGGCAAAAGAGGGGTAGTTGTGGTTAAAATAGTTCTCTACGCTTAGCGACATATTACGCCACCATGTAGATAGAGATTAGATATTTGGCAATATCTTTTGGGGCGCAATCTCCTCTAACATACTCCTCTTCGAGGTAATCCCACTCATCATGAACCATCTCTCTGGCTTCATCGGGATTTATATTGTAGTATTTAACAAGGCGGTTGATTATGGCTGTCGTAAAAGCTAACATTTAGCTCTCCTGATAACAAATTTAATAGTAGAATTTTGCATCAAATTTGTTACAGGCTAGTTACCAAAGGGTTACTGGAGTATTACATTAAGAATCAGTAGAGGATTTTATCCTCTTTTGCGCTCCACACTTTAAAAGGCTCTAAACACTCCTCTCTGTCTATATTTTTAAACTCCAAAACTTCTTTTTCGTAAAACTCTTGGTCTCTAAAGCCTATCGCATCAGCGTCTTTGCTTGTTGCGCCGTAGTAAATTATTTTGATGTTTGCCCATTTTATAGCGCCTAAACACATGGGGCATGGCATACATGTAGTGTAGATTTCGCATCCGCTCAGATCAAACGTCTTTAATTTTTTTGAGGCTTTTTTGATTGCGTTTATCTCGGCATGGGCTGTGGGGTCACTGTTTTTTAGGACTTGATTGTGCGCTTTTGAGATAATTTTACCATTCTTTACTATCACGGCTCCAAAAGGTCCGCCGTGATTGTGTTCTACGCCGTTCAATGCCTCTTTTACCGCCTGGAGCATAAAGTTGTTCATATTATTTACTCTATCTTGTTTGTTTTTAAAATCTATACTTTAACTCTACACCGACCTCTTTGGTACTATTTTCAGGTTCATAGTAATAATCTTTAATTTCAGAGTCTTCTATTTTCCAGTAGTTAAAAAAAGCGCCTATGGACCAACTCTGCTGCTCATAAGCAGAGTTTATTCGAAAACCGTAGCCGCTTTTTTGCTCATGCACAAGATCACTATAGAATGGGCTCACATCCGAAAGATAGCTTTTTTGCTCACCCCATGCAAAATAGTCATACTCAATATTTGTTGAGATACGAGCACTGTTGCCAACTCTGAAACGGTGATTAACCCCGATTGGAATATAGAGATACTGGCTTGTACGACGGTATCCTCCGCTTCCAAGGTCTCTTAAATCATTCTCTAGTACACGGTATCCGACACCTATATATGAGCCTAAAAGGAAACCGTCTACAATTTTTTCTTTAGCCACAACAAGACGCATTTCATGCAAATCATCTGAAACATCGCCCACTCCAGAAGCGCTCTTGTACTCTACATCTCCGGTTGCATAACGAAATTCACCTTTAAGATAATACTCATCAGCAAGGGTTTTAGTCGCTGAGGCAGAAAGTCCATATTTTGTGCCCTTGTTAGACATAAAAAAAGCGCCATCTACCTCTTCTTCGTACTCATAGAGGTATGACTGCACTCCAACTTCAAACGAGTCAACAGTTTTAAGAGAGAAGTTTCTCTCAAACGTATCTGCTTCAGCCAAACTAATAATCAAAAAACAAAATAACGATGCTGCTATACTTTTTTTCATTAATCTCTCCCAGCTTAATTTTTAACATAATATCATAAGATTACAGAAAGTTACTTGTTTAAAAATCCCATCATCTTCTCACTGTCAAAACTTGCATCTTTCTCTTTTTTGATCTCTTGCTCGAAATCTTCGAGTGTAAAAACAGGTTTTTCTCTCACGGCTACTTTGTATGCGGTGTTTTTAATCACTAAGCTTATCTGCCCGCCCGTTAGAGAGTAGCTTGCAAGCTCGTTTACATCAACGCTATCTTCATAAGGTGCATTTTTAGGAAGCATTTTGTTCCAAAGTGAGAGTCTCTGCTCTTTGTTTGGCTTTTTAAACTCTATTTTGTAGTTAAAACGTCTTGAGAATGCTTTGTCGATATTCTCAAGAAGGTTTGTCGTAGCAATTAACACGCCCTTAAACTTCTCAATCTGCTCCAAAAAAATATTTTGCATCTGGTTGTGCATCTGGTCGGCGCCGCTACTTGCCCCGCTTGAACGCGCACCCAAAAACTGGTCTGCCTCGTTTAGCAAAAGTATAGGTTCCGTCTTTGTTTTTTCGCACAAATCGTAAAAAGTGTCAAAAATTTTACGCACATTTTTCTCGCTCTCTCCAACATACATAGAGAGAATTTTTGAGCAGTCAAATGCCAAAACCTGACGTTTTAGAGACTTTGCAAGCGAATATGCCGTCATGGTTTTACCAGTTCCAGCCGCACCGTAGAAGATGATTCTTGCATCAATGCCGCTTTTTTTATCTTTGATGCCCCACTCTACAAGTCTGTGTACAACCTCTTTATCGAGCTGTCTCATAAGATTTTTAAGCGTCTCTTGCGTCTCTTTTGCAAGTACAACATCTTCAAGCGATGTCTCAGGCTCTACAAGCTCAAAAATATCCTGTTCATCTATAAGCGTGTTGAGTTTTATGCGGCGAACTTTTTTGTTTTTTTGCGGGTGGATGATGCTTTGGAGAATATCATCTACAATATAAAAAGCGCGCGAAATTCCACCAAAAGGGTTTAACATCTCCTCATAATCAATGATTCCGTCATTTATAAGGTTTGAACCATCTTCCAAAAGTGAGCGGTTTTTTATGCGATCATACTCATCAAGCGATATTAGCTCTATAAGCGTGTTCATCTCGCGCAAAGAGGCATCCGTCGCGCTGTATTCTTCACGAAGAAGGGCAAGAAAAATAACCTGCTCTTTTGAGTCCATCTTCTTTTGCTTGAAGAACTTATCGAGTACCAGCTTTCCAACGGTTTGCGCCACTCTCTCTTCTATGCGTTTTTCCAAGAGGTTTAGTTTTGCCTGCGTTCTGTCAATCCCCAAAGAGTGCTCATGTACGTTTTGGCGAATGGCACTCATCTTTTGGTAGAGATCTATACGCAAAAACTGATCTTGAAGATACTCAAGGTGATCAGAATAGGGCTTAATGTCAGGCAGTTCACTCTCGAGCGCCCCATCTTGAAGTAGCTTAAGAAACGAAGGAGAGAGTCCGACTGCACTGTTTAAAAGCTCTAAGGGTGTTACGTCTGAGATTTTTATGGGAGTAAAGCTCTGCTGATGCAGCCAACCGAGTTCCAAAAGAAGCTTTACCTCTGTTATGTGCTTAATAGCTTCATATTTTTCACTGCCGTACATCTCCTGCAAAAGGTCAAGAATCAAAGCATCATCTTCTCCGCGCATATACCTTTTCGCAAGTGTCTGCAGCAATTGTGCTTCTGTTTTACTACATTTTAATTGCGCGTAAATAAGTGTTTTTTCTATATTTTTTGCTTCTAAAAAATCGATTAATGTTTCCAAATATATCCTTAAAATTTATACTCTAAAGCCGATGAGACCATCAGCACGTTTGCGTTTGAAAATTCGCCATCGAGCGTGCCGTTTGAGACTGTCCTGTCCTCTCTTATGGAGTACAAAGCTGCCAATCCTATATTTATCTTCTCATTTATTTGATACCTTGAGCCAAAAGAGAAAGAGACTGAGTCGCTGTCTGGCAGTTCAAATCCGAGCGTTGCATCCGGTGCAGGCGACTCATCTATAACGACACCGCCCATGAACGTGAGTGCATCCAACTTTTGCATAACACCAAAACGAAAAACATTTGTGTCTTTGTAATTTTTTGCTATCGGCGTGCCAAAAACGACATTTGTAACAGGATTTACACCCTCGCCATAGTTAAAATCAAGCTCTTTATACTCCGACCAAAAATTTCTCTCATAAACAAACTCAAAAGTTGTTTCGCTTTCCAATGTGTAAGCAACTGCGACATTTAAAAGTGCAGGAACCGGCACGCTTACCGATGCGCTGCTTGTCGAACTGTTTGCCAAATAAGAGAGAGTGGCATCGCCATCAATACTCAAATTTACTTTTGAACGGTACGTTAATGCAAGTTCCAATTCGGATATCGGTTTGTAAGATAGTGCCAAATTATACCCAAAATCTATAGAATCACCCTCCATATCTCGTGATGCGATAGGCGAGCTGCTTCTCACTACTCCCTCTGAGTAGATTGCTCTAATACCCAGCGCAACGGCAATTTTATCGCCTATCGGGAGCGCAACACTCGGATTTACCTCAACACTTTGGAGCGAAAACTCCTGCGCACTGTAAATAGCAGGAGCATCATCCCACCTCTTTGAGAGTCCTGCTGGAGAGACTACGCTAAGTCCAAAACGTGCACCGCCAATCTCATGTGAGACATAGTGAAGTGAGGGGACAATAAAGTTCTCTTTTTTCGACTCTATATCTATGCCCGCCGCTTTATAGTTTACATCGCTAAGCCCGATGTAGATCAGATTTGCTTCCATAACTGATTCATTTTTCATAAAAACCATATTTGCAGGGTTGTAGTACGCCGAATCGGCGCTTGAAACATGTGCAACATTTGCGGCACTGAGTGCAACAGAGTTTAAAGAGGTCTCTGGTATCTTATATCCCCCCGCAAACAGAGCGCTCCCCAACATTAAAAACAGAGTAATATTTCTCACTTATCTTCCCTTCTCCCTTAATTTTCAAAAGAGTAAAGCAGCGCTATCTCTTCTTTCCAGATGCTATCATCGATTGTCTCAAGAATAAGCGGGATATCATCCATTCTCTTATCATTCATGATAAATTTAAAAGTGTCAAGCCCGATTTCGCCTTTGCCCAAAGAGTGATGTCTGTCAACATGTGAGTCAAACTTTGCTTTTCAGTCATTTATATGCATCCCCATCAGGTACTTAAACCCTACGATTTTCTCAAACTCACTCCACGTTTTATCGTAAGCCTCTCTTGTTCTTATGTCGTAACCTGCCG
>NZ_JAVVFL010000177.1:0-4526 GCF_032250635.1 Sulfurimonas sp. | reverse complement strand
ATACTCCATGGCAAGGGGGTTGCGAGGGACATTTGTCCCTGCCATTAAAACGGACGCGTTCGTTTTAATGCATAACATTGGTGATTATATCAAATCAGACTTTAATATCTAGTATATGCAGCGGCGGGGAACTCTCTTTTTCCTCTTCCTCAGGCTTTTGGCGCTTCTTATTTCTTGCCGTCTCTTGGTCAGCCTCATTTTTTTCATGCTCACGGTCGGGGTCGATTTCATGAACCTCCTCGGCGGGACGAACTGCAAGAACCTCTTTCTCTTTCTCCTGCGCTGCCGCCTGAGCTATCATATTTTGAAACTCTATACGGTTGTTATGAGCATTTTGCAAAGCGGTAGCAGTTGCGGTCTGCTGATTCACATATATTGCATTTCCAACTAATCCTATAGCCATAACATATTCCTTAATTTTACTCCGTAAAATGAAAGAAACCCTTCATTTATTCGTCCGCAAAAGGAACTCGTCCCTTTTACTTCGCTTGCCGCTGAGGCACTGAAGCTTGACACTTTCGTGTCAGATGTTTATTTGATATCTTATCTTGTATCAACTTCTATGGTTTTGTACTTATTGTAAAGTACATTTGCACCGCCCTGGATGTTTACTTCTCTTCTTGGAGTATAATCGACCAAATACCTATCTTTTTGAAACATTGTGAAATCAACACAGAGTCTTGCCGCACTTTCTATTACGGACATGGGGACATTTTGTTTGTCTGTCGTGATGATTACGTGAGCTGAGGGACGCTCTTTCATGTGAAGCCAAATATCCTTCGCGCGCGCCTTCTGAAGCAGTTCCACATTGCCTTTTTCGTTTTTTCCAAGGCTCACTTTATACCCATCTACCCAAAAAGTCTCAATAGAGTCGTTTGTTTTTACTTTTTTGGCCTGAACATTTTTTGGAAAGAGAAGCTGGATTTTTGCAATATCTTTTGCCTCTTGCACCGTATGGATGAAGAGTTTCATATGTTCTATTTTTGAGTCTAAAGACTCTCTCTCTATATGCATGTGAGAAGCTCTCTGTTTTGCTTTTTTGCTTCTACTAAAGAGCGAATCAGCCATTTTTGCAACAGATGAGAACTCTTTATGAAGCTCAATTTTGACCGCTTTACCATCATAATCATCAAGCTCTACAACTCTTTGATAGGGCTTGATTTCATGCATATTTGCCAAAAGCAGGTTTCCAAAATGGCTAAGCTTCTGTGCCTCCTCTTTAAGCATCCCCTCATCGTCAAGCTGCTCATAAAGTTTTTCCAGTTTTTTTAGTTTTTTGTTTAAAAGCGAGATTTTTTGCTTCTTTAAAGAAGATAGTTTCTCATCCATCTCTTTTTGATACTCATTATACAAAAACTCTTCAACATCCCCAATAGGGTACTCTTTTGCCTCAAAGGGAGCCGGCGGAACATCTAAGAGCTTCTGCCCTACTCTCACCTCTCGAAATGAAGAGAAAAGGTCAACATGCCTGAGCGCTTCAAGAACCACCTCATCTTCATCCAGGATAATTACGTTTGTATATTTTCCCGTAAATTCAAACTGCAGATAGGTAGTCTCTTCCTTGTAGGCAGATGCCACGGAGGTTTTAAATCTTAATATTTTGTCGCCGCCAAAAATTTCTACATGTAAGATATTTGCACGATTAAACCGCTTTGCCAAAAGCACGTCAAAGGGGGCATTATAGACTTTTGAGCGGGCATAGGAGGCACATTTAAATATTCTGGAGTTTGAGCGCTGCATCTCAAAGTAAAGTTCATCATCTCTGTCAAATACAACTTTTACAATGGTGTCGCTTACTCTATAGATAGCGGAGATTTTTGTAAATTTTTTTATGTAATCAGTTATCTGTTTTAGGTGGGAAAGTTTCATAATAAGATTTTATCACATATAAAACAATTTGAAAAAAAACTTGTGGTATTGCCGCAAGTAGAGGAATCTCAAGCAAATCTCTGTTGAGATGGGGCTAACATAAACTTAAATATATGCTCACTTTTAAAACATACGACTGATTAAAAATAGTACAATAGCTTGTCATAATTTTGTCATTATTCATATATAATTTTCTTATAACAAACTAGATTTAGGAGATTTACATGTTAAAACAGATGATAAGTATAGGATTAGGGTTGTCAATTGTTGCAACTTCACTCTTGGCAGATGTGGAGAAAAAAAAGTTAACTATCGGTTTTATAGCCCTTACTGATTGTGCTCCTATCGTAATTGCCAAAGAGAAGGGGTTTTTTAAGAAACACGGGCTTGACGTTAGAGTGGTTAAAGAGGGCGGCGGATGGCCTGGGATTCAGCAAAAAGTTATTAGCGGCGAGTATGACTTTTCTCACGCTCTTGCAGGTATGCCAATTGCCGCTACGCTTGGAATCAACGGAGATGCAAATCTTCAGGCAGTTCTCAGTCTTGACTTTAACGGTAACGGCATTACGTTTGGAAACAACATCATAGAGAAGATGAAAGAGTACGGAATGGATGAGAAAACCCGTCCTCTTGGTTCTGAGTCGTTGAAAAAATATATAGATGCAAAACATAAAGCAGAAGGCTCAAACTATAAGCCGCTTAGCTTTGGAATGGTGCATCCGGTTTCGACTCACAACTATGAACTTCGCTACTGGATGGCAAGTTCCGAAATAGAGCCTGATGTAGATGCGACTATAAAACCGTTTCCGCCTCCGACAATGCCTTCAAACCTTATTGCGGGAAATATTGAGGGTTACTGTGTAGGAGAACCGTGGAATGAGAGAATAGTTCTGATGAAAAAAGGCTCGACTCTTGTTACAAACTACGATATTTGGAACAACAACCCTGAGAAAGTTTTACAGACAAGAGCGGACTTTATCACTAAAAATCCACAGACTACAAAAGCCGTGATGAAAGCGATTATCGAAGCTCAAATGTGGTTGGATGCTTCTTGGGAAAACCGTAAGGAAGCTGTAAAATTTTTAAGTCAAAAAAACTATGTAAATGCTCCTGTTGACGTGCTTGAGAAGTCGATGATTGGAACGTTTCAGTACCTTAAAGGTCAAAAATCAGAGGCAAATCCGCAGTTTAACGTATTTGCAAACTACTATGCAGCGTATCCGTTTTATTCCCATGGAATGTGGTTTATTACCCAAATGTACAGATGGGGTCAACTTGACAAAGCGTACGATATGAAAAAAGTAATTGAGAGCGTTTATAGACCTGATTTGTTTGCAGAAGCTGCTAAAGAGGTAGGTTACAGCCTGCCTCCGAGTCCATGGAAAAAAGACGGCGTGGACAAATACAACATGTTTATGGACGGCAAGGTTTATGATCCCAACAAAGCCGTTGATTATATCTTTGACTTCAAAGTAAGCAACTCTAAAGTCTCAAAAGAGGAGCTTTTAGAAGCCAACAAATGGAGCGTAAAAACCGAGCAGCCTGAGTATACTTGCCATTACGGAGAGGCGGGGTGTGCAGACCCAAAGTATGTAACAAAATAAGGACGTACAACACAAAGGTTTTGCCTTTGTGTTAAAGCAGTAATTAAATAGTTTTTATCCGTAAGTACCTAATTTGAACCCCTCCTTAAACACTTTAGGTACTTACTGATATAAATAAAATATTCGGAGGATAACATGAACAGTGAAACAGTAAAAAAAATTGTATTGCCTCTATTGGTTTTTGCAATAATAATCCAATTTTGGTCTGAAATATCAAATATGGTAAGCGGATTTCCAACTCCTAGCGAGACTTACAAAGCGGCTTTTGGCGGTATAGATGAAGACGGCGAAGCGATAAATGGCGTACTTTCAGACCCTTTTTACGTCAACAATCAAGACGACAAGGGTATCTTTTGGCAGGTTGTAGCCTCTCTAAAGAGAGTTTTTGCAGGGTTTGTTTTAGCAATTTTAGTAGGTATTCCCATTGGTCTGTTTGTTGGAATGAGCAAAAATGCCCAATATGCGCTTAACCCGTTTATACAGATATTTAAACCTGTATCGCCGCTGGCATGGCTGCCGCTGCTTTTGTTTATATTTCAAGATATAAACATGACGGCAATTTCAACCATTTTTATCACTTCAATCTGGCCTATTATAATAAATACGGCGCTTGGAGTAAGAAGCGTTTCGCAGGATTACATGAATGTTGCAAAAGTTTTACGATTTTCACCGCTAGAGAAGATTGTTCAGATAATTCTGCCCGTTTCAGTTCCATATATCTTTACTGGAATGAGACTCTCTTTAGGTATTGCATGGCTTGTAATAGTTGCCGCAGAGATGCTAACAGGCGGTATCGGCATAGGATTTTGGATTTGGGATGAGTATAACAACCTAAACTACCATAATATTATCATCGGTATTATCATCGTAGGTTTAATCGGTTTTTTCCTAGATATCATAATGGGCAAAATCGCAGATTATTTTGATTATACAAAAAAAGGCAGAGCGTAATGAGTGAAAATTTTTTAAGTTTAAACAACATTGAAAAAAGATTCAAGGTTCAAGGTCATGAGGATTATGTAGCGGTTACAAACGTAAACCTAGAGATAAAGA
>NZ_JAVVFL010000176.1:0-4541 GCF_032250635.1 Sulfurimonas sp. | reverse complement strand
GTTATTAAACAGGCTGTTGAGACCAAAGCGAATGTAGTAACTCAGGATGAGAAAGAGCATGGACTCAGAGCGGCTCTTAACTATGGGCACACTTTTGGACATGTCATAGAAAATGAGACGAAATATAAAGAGTTTTTACACGGTGAAGCGGTGGCTATCGGTATAGTTATGGCAAACGAGATGGCACTAAAGATGAATTTTATGAGTGACAAAGAGGCGCTTAGAGTAAAAAAACTTCTGCAAAAATACAATCTGCCGACAGAGTATGAAATTGCGAATGTAAAGGCATTTTATGAGGCATTTTTTCTCGATAAAAAGAGTTCAGACGCCGCTATAACATTTATTTTGCCTCTTGGCATAGGCGAGGTTGTCATAACCGACAAGATTGATACCGGAACGATAATGTGCACTTTAAATAAGTTTGGAAAAGATAGATGAAAAAGATAATATTTTCTCTCCTGATCGCATCATCTCTTCTTTTCTCAAGCAATATAACAAACGATAAAAACATAAGCGAGCAAGAGCTTCAAATAAAGCTTGCCCAAGAGGATGCAAAAAAAGAAAAAATTGCTAAATATCTATCCGACCTTAAAAATATTGAGGAGAGAATAGCAAAAAAAGATAGTGTCTGGATGAAGAGCTACTCCTCATACCTTACATCTTTGGATGTTAGAGAGAGTTTGGAGAAGATAGTAGACAGGATAAATTTTCTTCAAAGAAAGAAGAACAAAACCCTAAGCGAAGCGGATGAGCTTAGTGCGTTGATAGCCAGAGAGAAGATATTGACATCGCAGATAGAAAAACTTAAGAAAAAGGATAGCTCTCCATTTTCTGATCTTTTAACTCCTCCAAATATAGACGAAATTCCAAGCATAAAAAATCCTTTTGATATATTTGCCGGTATTTCGCTGATTAAAACTTTGGATAGAGATTTTAATGATTATGTCTTGAAAAAAGATGAGTTAAAAGATCTTATCTCTCTTTTGAGGTCAGAGATTCGTATATACAGCGAAATACTCTCTCTTGATGAACAGAGCGAATACAAAGATAAGGCGGAGCTAAAGCTCAAGCAGCTTGAGAGATTTGAATCTGCTCTTGATACCATGAAAGTTACGGCTGATGTGTATCAAAAAAGATTGGACATCATAACGGTCAGCATAAACAAAGAGGTTGAAGCTCAGATGTTTAAAATCGCTAAAATAGGCGTTGTTATATTTATAGTCTTTGTTTTCTTCTTCCTGCTAAAGCTGTTTGTTAAAAAGTATATAACCGATAATGAACGTTTTTATATGGCAAACAAGATTATCACATTTGGTAATTTTACGCTTGTTGTCTTGATTCTATTTTTCAACTATATTGAAAATGTTAGCTACCTCGTTACTATTTTAGGATTTGCGTCTGCAGGTATTGCCATTGCCATGAAAGATTGGTTTATGAGCATACTCGGCTGGCTTGTAATAGTCTTTGGCGGGAGCATACATGTAGGGGATAGAATCCGTGTTGATATGGACGGTATGAAATATGTAGGCGATGTTATGGATATATCATTGCTTAGAATGACTATCTTAGAAGACATTACATTGACATCTATTATGCAAAACAGAAGAGCGGGAAGAATTATTTTTGTACCAAATAATTATGTATTTACAAGAATGATAGCAAACTATACGCACAGTTCTTTAAAAACAGTTTGGGATGGCATCAGCATAACTATTACTTATGATTCAAATCATAAAAAAGCGATGCATCTTGCAAAAGAGATAACTAAGAGGTTCTCTAAGGGGTACACGGATATTACAAGAAAACAACTCAACAAACTTCGCAATCAGTACAGCCTTAAAAATACAAACGTTGAGCCAAGAATTTTCTCTTTTATAGAGTCAAACGGCATAGTAATAGACGCTTGGTATCTTACAAACGCTTACGCGACACTTACACTTAGAAGTGTTATCTCAACGGAGATTGTTGACGCATTTATGGCAGAAGATGATATAACAATCGCATACCCTACACAGATGCTTCACCTCGAAAAGCCGGCAAAAAGAACTCCTCCTTTTGCTACAGATGAAGAGATTGTATAGATTATGAAGAAAGTATATTTTAAAACCTTTGGATGCAGAACTAACCTTTATGATTCTCAAGTGATGATGGGCTCACTTCAGGAGTATGAAGTGACGGAAGATGAGAGCCAGGCTGATATAGTCGTCATTAACTCATGCACTGTTACAAACGGAGCGGATACTCATGTCCGTTCATACATCTCTCATGTCGAGAACAGCGGTGGTGCAAAGATTTTCCTAACAGGATGCGGCGCGCATACGAAGGGCGAGAATCTCTTGAAGCAGGGACGTGTTTCAGGTGTATTTGGGCAGAGCGAGAAGATAAAAATAGATGAGATGCTAAGCAAAGAGGAGCCTTTTTACGAGCCGGGTGATCTAAACTTTATAGATGAGAGCGTTGTTGATGATTTTATCGGCAAGAGCAGGGCGTTTATAAAGATTCAAGAGGGGTGTAGTTTTCGCTGCTCTTACTGCATCATACCTTACGTTCGCGGTGATGCAAGAAGCATGAGTGAGGATAAAGTCCTTGAACAGATAGCCAGACTTGCCCGCAACGGTTTTGGAGAGTTTATCTTAACCGGAACAAACGTGGGAAGCTACGGACAAAAGACAGAGAGCTCCTTAGCATCTCTTATGAAAAAGATCTCACGTATTCGCGGTGTCAGACGCATAAGACTCGGAAGCGTAGAACCTATCCAGATAACGGATGAGTTCAAAGAGATTTTGGATGAGCCTTGGCTGGAGAGACATCTTCACATAGCACTGCAGCACACATCTCCGCAGATGCTGAAGTTTATGAACAGACGAAACGTTTACAAGCAAGACAGAGAGCTTTTTGAACTCCTCTCAAGCAAAGGTTTTGCAATAGGAACAGACTTTATCACGGGGCATCCTGGAGAGAGTAAAGAGTTGTGGAATGAGGCGATGAGAAACGTAAAAGATTTGCCTCTTACGCATCTGCACGCATTTACATACTCAAAAAGAGACGGCACGCCATCCGCAACGATGAAGCCTGAAGTAAACGGAAAAGTTGCAAAAGAGAGGCTTCACGAACTCGAAGAGATTGTAAAAGCTAAAAACCTTGAGTTTAGAAAAGCTTTTAGCGGAGAGCTTGAAGTGCTTATAGAGAGCGAAAAAGATGGAGCTTTTATTGGGTACGATCAGCATTTTAACAAAATTATAATCGACTCAGACGAGGATTTGGTAGGCAACTGGATAAATCTGAGCGAGTATGAGGTAAGAGAGGAGTCGAACTATGGTAGGGTCTAAAACGAACAGAGTAGCACTGTACGCATCAGCTTTTTTGGTGGTAATCTTGGTTCTTTTTGCGGTGCTTAGAGACAATGCAGAGTCCATTTCTCTCAAAGATGCAACAGCGATACTTCAAAACAAAAACGTCAAGAGCGTTGTGGCTTCGGAGGATTTTATCTATCTTCAAACAGACAAAGAAGTTTACAAAATAGCATCTTCGCAGATCTCCCCAGATATGCTTAGTGAGTACAGAGTAAAAGTAAAGAGCGGCTCAAATATTGTAGCCTACTTTCTCTTTTTGGTTCTTCTTTTTGGAATCGGCACGCTTCTGTTTAAGTGGCTTCAAAAAAACAAGATGTTAGATACCGGCAATATTGCAAGCAACAGATTTAAATCCTCTTTGGAACATTCACAGCCCATCGAGTCCATAAAAAGTGATGTCACGTTCAACGATATCGGCGGTATAAGCGACGTAAAAATGGAGCTTGAAGAGATTATCGACTTTATGAAAAAACCAAAACGCTACAAAAGTTTCGGTGCAAGAATGCCTCGCGGCGTGCTTTTAGTAGGTCCTCCGGGCGTGGGTAAAACGATGATAGCAAAAGCAGTTGCAAATGCGGCAGGTGTTCCTTTTTACTACCAAAGCGGTGCCTCTTTTGTTCAGATATATGTCGGCATGGGCGCAAAGAGGGTTCATGAGCTCTTTAGCGCGGCAAAAAACAACTCCCCTTCGATTATATTTATAGATGAGATAGATGCCGTGGGGAAAAAGAGAGACGGGCAGAGAAACGACGAGAGAGAAGCAACGCTTAACCAGCTTTTAACGGAGATGGATGGCTTTGAAAACTCAAGCGGTGTAATCGTTATTGCCGCTACAAACAAGATAGAGGTGCTTGACTCGGCACTGCTTCGTGCGGGAAGGTTTGATCGAAGAGTTTTTGTCGAGCTTCCTACAAAAAGAGAGAGAGCGTCCATACTTACAAAATATTTAGAAAAAGTCCCAAATGATGTTGATGTTAACTCTGTGGCAAACATGACGGTAGGCTTTAACGGAGCATCATTGGCGGCTCTTGTAAATGAAGCATCTCTGCTTGCCATAAGACAGCATGATTTTCAGGTCACGATAGAGCATTTTCATCAGGTAAAAGATAAGGTAATGTTTGGCAAAAAGAAGCTTCAGATGTTAAGCGAAGAGCAGAAGCAGTACCGTGTGACTTATCAGGCAGCAAA
>NZ_JAVVFL010000175.1:0-4561 GCF_032250635.1 Sulfurimonas sp. | reverse complement strand
CATGTTTGCCTGTTTTTGGAGTCATTTTCATAGCGATAACACCAGAGCCGCCACGGTTTGTTAAGCGGTATTCTCCTGCATCAGTACGTTTTCCGATACCCTTCTCGCTAACAATCAGTATCTCTTCCTCATCGTTTGCTATAATATTTGCATCAACAACTTCATCAGAAGCATGTTTAAACTTGATACCTCTTACACCTCTTGTATTTCTACCTTGGTCACGCGTTTTTTCTATGTCAAATTTTATACACTGTGCAAGTTTTGTTACGATAAAGAGATATTTGATGCTTTTGTCAGCAATTTTTGCTGTAATGATAGAGTCATCATCATCAAGGCTAATAGCTCTTACTCCGTTGCTTCTGATATTTGAGAATTCGCTCAGGTTTGTTCTCTTTACAACACCTTTTTTAGTGAAGAATACAAGAGATTTCTCTTCGCTGAAGTCTGTTGTCGGATTGATAGACTGGATCTGCTCATCCGCTACAAGGTTAAGCAGGTTAACAACCGCCTTGCCTTTTGCAGTTCTGCTTCCCTCAGGAATTTTGTAAACTTTTAACCAGTGGAGTTGTCCGCGGTCTGTTACAAAAAGAAGTGTGTCGTGCGTGTTACATGTAAAGAATCTCTCTATAAAGTCATCTTCATAAGTAGTAACGGCTATTTTGCCTTTGCCGCCTCTTTTTTGTTTTTCGTACTGCGCCAAAGGAACTCTTTTGATGTAACCTCTGTGAGTGATGGTTACAACCATAGGCTCGTTAGGGATAAGGTCTTCTACATCAATATCGTCATAATCATCTTCAATGTCAGTTCTTCTTGCGTCCGTGTAGGTAGCAAGGATCTCGTCAAACTCCTGATCTATGATTCCGTGAAGAACCTTTTCGCTTTTTAAAATTGAGTCTAAATACTCTATAAGTGCAAGAAGCTCACGAAGTTCATTTTCGATTTTTTCACGCTCTAGACCCGTGAGTCTTCCAAGACGCATATCCACGATGCTTTGCGCCTGAATAGTGCTGAAATCAAACTCTGAAACCAAGTTGTCTCTTGCTTCTTCGATATTTTTACTTGACTTGATAACCCTGATAATCTCATCTATAATATCAAGAGCTTTTTTGAGACCCTCCAAGATGTGCGCTCTAGCTTTTGCTTTTTCAAGGTCAAAGATAGTACGGCGGATAATGATGGTTTTACGGTGATTTACAAAGTGCTTTAGTATGTCGATAATGCCGAATATTCTTGGTTCTTGGTTTAATATAGATAGCATGATAATACCAAAAGTAGTCTGCATGCTTGTCTGCTTGAAAAGGTTGTTGAGAACTATTTCGCTCATCGCATCTTTTTTTAGCTCTATAACAACGCGGATACCGTCGCGGTCTGATTCGTCACGAATCTCTGAAACACCGTCAATCATCTTGTCTTTTACAAGATTTGCTATGTTCTCAATTAGGCGCGCTTTGTTTACCTGATAAGGAAGTTCATCTATAACGATAACGTCTCTGTTACCTTTTTTCTCAATATGAGTTTTTGCACGAACTTTTATACGCCCGCGACCTGTCTCATAGGCATCCATAATACCTTTTTTGCCAAATATCGTTCCGCCCGTTGGAAAGTCCGGAGCTTTGATGTGTTCCATTAGTTCATAAAGTTCAATATCTGGATTTGCTAAAAGTGCTTTTAAGCCCAGCATCACCTCTTTTGGATTATGAGGAGGGATATTTGTCGCCATACCAACAGCAATACCCGAAGAGCCGTTTATAAGTAAGTTTGGTACGCGCGTTGGCATAACATCAGGCTCAACGGTAGTTCCATCATAGTTTTCGATCATATTGACCGTGTTTTTTTCCAAATCTTTTAGAAGTTCACCTGCATATTTTGTCATTCTTGCTTCGGTATAACGCATAGCCGCCGCGCTGTCACCATCAACTGAACCGAAGTTTCCTTGACCGTCAACTAGCTCCATTCTCATAGAGAAGTGCTGCGCCATACGAACTAAAGCATCATAAACCGCAGTATCTCCGTGCGGGTGGTACTGACCGATAACGTCACCGACGATACGCGCAGATTTTTTAAACTTTGCTCCGTGTGAAAGACTTAGTTTATCCATAGCGTAGAGGATTCTTCTGTGAACCGGCTTAAGTCCGTCACGAACATCAGGAAGCGCACGACCGACGATTACACTCATGGAGTAATCAAGGTAGCTGCTCTGAAGAGTCTCTTCAATGTTTATGCTCTGTATATTATCGTTGTTTAACAAGTTGCCCATATATAACACCTAATCTTTATAATATTGAAAAATAAATTCCATAGATAGTACCTTATTGTCGCTTAAGAGTTGCGTAAATAGAGGAAACTTTTTTAGAAGTTTAAAGCAGTGTGCAAATGCGTTGCAAAATAGGAATTTATACATCTAAAAATTCACTTTTTTATAGATATTTCAATGGAATAAAAAATGTATATGGACTCTATAATAGGATGTAAATATGAATAAACCATTACAATTAAACCCGATAAAACTTTCGCAGCCTATGGGAGCTCTGTTGTGCTTTTTAGGTATCAAAAACTGTATGCCTTTGATGCACGGAGCTCAAGGGTGCGCCTCTTTTTCAAAAGTCTTTTTTACACGCCATTTTAATGACCCCATAGCGGTGCAGACGACTGCCGTTAATGACATTACGGCGGTTATTGACGGCGGTGACTACTCGATTAGCGAAGCGGTGAAAAACATCACTGCAAAAGTTAAACCCGATTTAGTCGGTCTTTTTACGACAGGAATGACCGAGACAAAGGGTGATGACATCAAGGGTGCCGCATATTTATTAAAAGATACTCAGCTTATGGCATATGTACATACTCCTGATTTTGAGGGCGGATTGGAGAGCGGTTTTGCAAAGTCAATCGAAGCAGTTATAGAACAGCTTGTAGAGCCTAAAGAGGAGATAAACAGACAAAAAGCTCTTTTGATTCCAAATGTAAATCTTACCCCGATTGAAGTTGAGAAATTAAAAGATCAAATCTCTCTTTTTGGTTTTGAGACTTTCTCTCTTCCTGATTTGAGTGAATCACTTGACGGGCATTTAGGACTAAAACAGGGTGCGTTAAGCAATGGAGGCATCACTGTTGATGAGATAAAAAAACTTGGAGACAGTGCGCTCGTAATTACAATAGGCGATTCAGTTCAAAAAGCGGGAGAGAAATTTTTGCTAAAAAATCCAAAAAGCAAACACCTCCATTTTGACACTGTAAGCGGACTCTTAAAAGCAGACAGATTTTATAAGGAACTGATGGACTTTAGCGGAGTTTCAATGCCGCATAAAAGCATTGTTAAGTGGAGAAAAAGAGTTCAAGATGCTCTGCTTGACACACATTTTATTCTCGGCGGTACAAACGTAGTTATCGCACTAGAGCCTGATCAGGCGCTAAGCGTGGCAACAACGATAATAGAAGCCGGTGCAAATGTTAAAAGTATTGTTTTGCCGACAAAGAGTAAAGCTTTGGATAAATTAACATGTAGAAATATAATCGTAGGTGATTTTGAAGATGTTGAAAATCAGTTGAAAGAGGCAGATTTGCTCATTACGAATTTTCACGGTGAGAGAGTCGCAAAAGCGCATAAAAAAGCACATATTTTAAGAGGTTTTCCTGATTATGAGAGTGTCGGAAATCAACTTAAAAACGATACGCTCTATGAGGGAAGCTGCTATATGCTTTTTGAAATAGCAAACATTCTAAACCATCATAAACATGGAGCGCACTAGTGAATTTTGATAACAGTAAACATCTCTTGAATTATGTAAATATGGATAAGTTTCATTTAGAATTTGTAGATATTTACAACAGTTTGGAAGAAGAGAACATAGAGGGTTACAAAAATGTAATGATGAGAATTTTTGAACAGACAAAGTTACATTTTTGTAGTGAAGAAAATCTTATGAAAGAGCACAGCTATCCAAGAAGCAAAGAGCACTCGGATGAACATAAAAAAGTGCTTTACGAGATGGAATATTTCATCAAATCTTCAGTCACTTCCGTTGGAAAAAAATTTTTAAAATCTTACTACAGGGAAGCTCTTCCATATTGGTTTGATTCGCATCTGCTGAGTATGGACAGCGACTTGGCAAGTTTTTTAAAAAATAACTCCTGATTTTTCTCCACGGAACACTTTATGTATTTAACTATAGTAAATACACAATGGAGAAGATTATGAGTTCAACTATTAAAATAACCTCTAACAATGCGAATGTAGGCACAATCAGAGTTGCTTTTGCGACAAATGACAATGAAAATATCGATGCACACTTCGGAAGTGCAAAACAGTTTAATATTTATGACATAAGCAAAGAGGGTTTTAATATATCTACAATTATTAAAATCGAAGAGAAAGATACAGACCAGACGGTCGCTATTCTCAAGGGAAATGATATTGTCTATTTTATCAATATCGGTCCTATCGCCGCTGCAAAAATAATCAACAGCGGAATCTTCCCTATAAAGTACAAAGAGGTCGTATCTATCGAAGATGAGCTTAAAAAGCTTGTTGCCATGCTAAACAGCAATCCTCCTCCGTTCA
>NZ_JAVVFL010000174.1:0-4581 GCF_032250635.1 Sulfurimonas sp. | reverse complement strand
CTCTCCCTGAACATCGACATGCAGCGTTGCATGGATTGAGTGACCAAGTTTGAGGTCTAAGTCATGTTCGCCGACTGTTTTAATGGCAACTTTGTCTATAATGTGTTTTTTGTCTATCTCGATATTGTGCTGATCTTGAAGCGCATGCGCTACTTCATCTTTGGTAATTGAGCCAAAAAGATGACCGTTTTGTCCAAGTTTTTTAGTTATTATAATCTCTAATTTGTCAAGTTTTTTCGCAAGATCTTTTAAATCAGCAATCTCTTTCGCAAGCTCTTCTGCCGCCAATCTTTCATCTTCTTTATGTTTAGCCAAAATTTCGGCAGTTGCATGTTTTGCAAAACCTTTTGCTATTAAAAAATTTTGACCGTAGCCATCTTTGACCTCTTTAACTTCGCCTGCTTTGCCCAAAGTTTTGACATCTTTTATGAGTAGAACTTTCATTTTTTCCCCTTATCTCTCTATCTCGCCGCCGTAAGAGACGATTCCATAAGATAAATTTCCGATTTTCGTATATCCCATGTCGTTTAAGATTCTTGCACAATGAGCGCTTCTGCTTCCGACGTGGCAGTATAAAATAATATTTTCATCTTTGTTAAGTTTTGCATCTTCTAGAGCTGCAAAAAAACTGCTTGTAGGAACCAGTTTGTCGGCTCCTTTTATGTGCCCCATCTGCCACTCCATATGTTCGCGCACGTCCACAAGTTTGAAATCTACCATTCCAAGTTCTCTTGCTTCTATGAGAGAAGTTACTTCATCTCCATCAAGTTCGCTTTGGCTTAGCAAAGTTTGTGCTTCCTTTTTTGTTAAGCCGCGAGAGTGTGTGTGAACAGCTTCTTCCATGCCCATCTCTAGAGCTTTTTTGGCAGCATACTCAGGTGTACAGTAGATGCCGCAGTGACAAAGACCATCCTCTGGAATCTCTTTCTCGATTGCAGGCTTACAAGGGCAGATTCTATCTTCTACACTTCTTGGTTTGTCATTAACCGTCTCAACCATAAAGCATGGGCAAAAACGTTTACCGTACATCATCTTGTTTCTTGCCAGACCCATCTGTACGCCTTCGTTTACTTCTGCCTGTGGATTATAAACCCAGCCAAACTGCTTATTTACTTTATCTGTAAAGACAATAGTTTTTTCTAGTTCTGCTTGAAACTCCGGTGAATTCATATCTATTTTTACTATGCTCATGCTTTTTCCTTATTAAAGAGGGTTCTTGTTTTTTCTAGCTTTGCCTTCAATGATAAAACGAAGCGCATTTAGTTTGATGAAACCTGCCGCATCTTTTTGATCATAAACAGCATCCTCTTCAAATGTACAATACTCAGGATTGAAGAGCGAACACTCAGATGAGCGTCCCACTACCGTTACATTTCCTTTGTAAAGCTTTACTTTTACCGTTCCGTTTACATTCTCCTGCGTCTTGTCAATCGCCGCTTGAAGCATTTCACGCTCAGGAGCAAACCAAAAACCGTTATAGATAAGTTTTGCATATTTAGGCATTAACTCATCTTTTAGATGCGCCTCTTCACGGTCAAGTGTGATGGATTCGATGGCACGGTGCGCTTTTAGCATAATAGTTCCGCCTGGAGTTTCATAACATCCGCGGCTCTTCATACCGACAAATCTGTTCTCAACTATATCTACACGACCTATGCCGTGTTTTCCAGCCAGTTTATTTAGAGTTGCTAGCATTGTTGCAGGAGACAGTTCTTGTCCGTTCAATGAAATAGGATCACCATTTTTGTATCCAATCTCTATATACTCAGGAATCTCAGGAGCATCTTCTGGTCTTGTCGTCCATAGCCACATGCTATCTTCTGGCTCTGCATTTGGGTCTTCCAAAATACCGCCTTCATAAGAGATGTGCAACAAGTTTGCATCCGTAGAGTAAGGAGATTTTTTCCCTTTTTTCTCAATTTGGATTCCGTGTGTCTCCGCATAAGCCAAAAGCTTCTCTCTTGAGTTTAAGTCCCACTCTCTCCATGGAGCAATAATTGTTAAAGTAGAGTCTTTGCTAAGATAGCCCATCTCAAATCTTACTTGGTCGTTTCCTTTGCCCGTAGCTCCGTGACTCACGCCATCAGCCCCCGTTAAATGAGCGATTTCAACTTGTCTCTTTGCGATAAGAGGTCTTGCTATAGAAGTTCCTAAAAGATACTCTCCTTCATAGATTGCATTTGCTCTAAACATAGGAAATACATAATCTTTTACAAATTCCTCTTTTAGATCTTCAATAAATATATTTTCAGGCTTAATACCAAGTGAGAGTGCCTTTACACGCGCAGGTTCTACCTCTTCGCCTTGACCTATGTCGGCAGTAAAAGTTACGACTTCGCACTTGTACTCATCTTGTAACCACTTTAAAATAACACTGGTGTCAAGTCCGCCAGAATATGCTAAAACTACTTTTTTAACTTCTCTTTTCATTTAAAAACCTTTGCAAGCAAAATAATTATCGCGATTTTACTACAAAAAGTATTAAAGAATGGTTAGTGGAATTGTATGATTTGATGAGTAGCTGTTGCTGTTTAGTATAAAGTCAGCAAAAAAGAGGTAGAAGTCAAAAGGGCGTAAGATTACCCTTTTGAGTCAAAAAGAATTCCGGAGACTTCTTTCATTTTTGGAAGAAATCCAACTGCTTCTTCGGCAGGAAATCTTCTTATCACTTTGCTTGTTTCAGCTTCAATTACTGAAACATAAAAAATATCTTGAAAGTCAACTCCAAATTTTATATTTGTTGTCAAAGGAGCAAGCGCTTTATTTAGCTCGTTGACTAAATCATGCACCTGCTCCCTCGAATCTACTTTTTGAGAACTTTCTACATTTTCTTGTTGCATCTCTTTGACAATGCTCGCCTGCTTGGGCTGCTCAACTTCTCTTGTTTGAGATGCTCTAGCACCTTGGTTCTCTTGCTGGCTTATCTGAGACTGTTGCTGTTTTGCAATATTTGCTATGCCATCCATGACCTACTCCTTTTCTCAAAGTAAACACTATTATTGCAAACTAAATCGACACAAGAAAAAATAACTTTAGCAAAGTTGATAAAAAAATAACTTTTTTTGTTTTGGATTTATGATAATCTTGCATTTATGAATCAATACATCCAATTACTAAAGTCGGAACCCACGCTTAGAAGACTCTCTACCATACAACTCATCGCCTATTTTGGGGCATGGTTTAGCAATGTTGCCATCTACACGCTTCTTTTGCAGATGAAGGTTTCTCCTGAAGTTGTAGCCTTTACGGCAATGCTGCATTTTCTCTCTGGAATCATACAGGCACCCTTTTCGGGCTCGATAATTGATAACATGAAGCCAAAAAAACTTATGCTGATTTTAATTACAGTTGAGATATTTGCTACGCTTTTTTTGGTATTTGTAAATGAACTCTCGGATTTGTGGCTTCTTTACACGCTCGTGTTTCTTAAGATGGCGGCGGCTAGTTTTTACTTCACAACTGAGATGTCTCTTCTGCCAAAACTCCTAGGAGGAGAGAAGCTTCAAAAGGCAAACGAACTTCACTCCATTATCTGGTCGCTCTCCTATACTTTAGGTATGGCAATTAGCGGTTTTGTTGTTTTTTTGTTTGGGGTAAAAATAGCCTTTATCCTCGATGCCTCCATGTTTGTCGTTGCCTTTTTCCTGCTTTACAGGCTCCACATAGAAGTGGAGTTTATAAAGAGCAAAGAGAGCCTGAAAGAGATGATGCGCGATAGTTTCAGATACTTTAAGAGAAACCCGCATGCCATTCACTTAATGCTTATGCACTCATTTGTAGGATTAACTGCATTTGATGCGCTTGTGGCACTTATGGTAGATAAATATTACGCCTCCATCATTGCAACATCGCTTGCTCTTGGGCTTTTACATGCTTCAAGAGCGGTCGGTCTGGTTATTGGACCTGTGATTCTTGGAAACTGGGTCAACAACAAAAGGTTGGTAAATATTTTTATCTTCCAGGCATTTGCAATCTGGCTCTGGGCATATCTCATGGAAGATTTTTATATGTCGCTCTTTGCAAGCGTAATAGTGGGGCTCTTTACTACTACTTTGTGGTCCTACACATACACTCTTTTGCAAAAAAATATAGAACCGAAATATTATGGGCGAATAGTGGCATATAACGACATGTTGTTTCTAACATCGGCTACGATTACATCTTTTATGATAGGATTTTTGGCAACAAAAGGTTTCTCTTTGGAGTTTATAACATTCCTTATAGGCTTTGGGTTTGTTGTCGGAGCAGTTTATTTTAAATGGGTACTTGCTACTCAAAATATTAAAGAGATAGGATAAAAAATGGCATCAGGGATTTTTTTACTTTTAGACGATATTGCGATGCTCGCGGATGATGTAGCAGTTGCAAGCAAGATAGCTACGCAAAAGACTGCGGCAATTCTAGGAGACGACCTAGCCGTAAATGCACAAAAAGCTACGGGGTTTGACCAATCAAGAGAGCTAAAAGTTATCTGGGCGATTACAAAAGGCTCTTTAAAAAACAAGGCTATCATCCTGCCTGTAGCTTTTCTTTTAACCGCTTTCGCTCCTTTTTTAATTACGGTTATTCTTGTTTTTGGCG
>NZ_JAVVFL010000173.1:0-4600 GCF_032250635.1 Sulfurimonas sp. | reverse complement strand
GGAGATGGATTTTTGCTTCTTAGAATTCTGTAGAAGCTAAAAGGGTCAACTTTTATCTTTCTTGTAAAGCGGTTTGTCATAAGAATCTGAAAAACGTCGCCGCTTCTTATCATCTCTTTTGATTTCTCAACCATCTCAAAAAACTGCTCTTTTGAGAAAGCAAAACTTCCTTTGTCATTGCCGACATTTCGTTTCATGTGGACATATTCGTAAGAGTTTTTTAACTCATCTTCAATCATGTTAAACTTTTTGCTCATCTCTTCTTGAGTGCTTATAAGTGTGAGTTGATAGTTTTTATGAGAGTAAACAAGAATAATTTTTGGAAGAATGAGGTCCAAATCAGGAGTGTTTAGCTCATCTCTCAGATTATCCATTGTGTTATGGAGCTTTGGTTCAAAAACCTTTACCATATCGTAACCGATGTAGCCGATAAAGCCATCAACATAACCTACTTTGAGTTCAGCTGTTGCTTTTTTATAGATGTCTGTATCAATATTTTTATAGTAATTTTTTAAAAAAGTAAAAGGAGATTCATCTTGTGTGTGTAAGATGCCCTCTGCATCACTATAGAGAGTTTTTCCATCTACGTATTGAACTCTCTCTCTGGCACCGATGCAGATAAAGCTGTAGTTTCCTTCGCTTCCTCCGGCACTCTCGAAAAGATAGGAGATCTCATCTTTGAAGATCTCCTTTAGCTTTGCATAGATAGCAACGGGTGCTAACTGGTCTTGAATAAATTGTTTAGAGTAAATCAAAAAAAACCTTATTTGGCTATATTCTAGTTAAAAAAGCACCTGCTTCAACAGACTTTCTAACCGGAGTCAACGCTTTTCTTGCTTCTGCTTCATTGTGAAAAGGTCCAACCAGTACTTTGTTTAGAGTCTTGGAGTTTACGGTTACTTTATGAAACTTATACTTGTATCCAAGGTTCAGTATAGAGTCTAAAAATTTTTTGTTAGGCTCATATTTTGCGAATGAACCGACTTGAATATAGTACTCACCCGAAGTTGCTAGGGTAGAAGTTTTTGGCGAAGTTGGCACTTTTTTTGTCTCTAGCACTTTTGGAGCTACTGGAGCAGCTTCAACGCTCTCTTCTTTTGCAGTTTGAAGATTCTCTTTTGTGCTCTCTTCTTTTAGCTTTTGAGCAATCTCATCTAAAGATGTACCCTCAGGAGCACTCTCTTGAACAACGGGAACATCTTCAAAAAGAGGCTCTTCATTTTGTGCGTTTAGCTCTTTTTGCGGCTCAGGAGGAAGAACGGCTTGAGGCAGATTGTCGGTGCCGCTTGATGTAAGAGTATTCATCAACATAACGACAATTATTAAAATAACGCCAAGTGTCGCTACTGCCAAAATTATCTTTTTATTACTCGATGATGAACCACCTTTGTTTAAGATAATATCATTGAGTTCATTTTTTTCTTCCATACCCACTCCTTTGTAATTCTTCTTTTATAATAATACCCAAAAGTTGTTTATGAGTAATGTTTTTTCTCAAAAAGCATACTCTATTCCATTACATAGACTTTTCTCAAAGAAACACTACATGTGTTTTGACCAAGATGCTCCGCGCTCTTTCGCATACACCTCATAAGGAAGTGTTAAAATATTGTACTCATCAGGCATATCAGGATTTGGAAACATTCTCCACTGCTTTGGCTGTTTTGCCGCGAGCTTCATGCTTATCATTTTGCCAAGTTGTATAGCTTCTTGAAGAGTTGTGTGACCTTTATGGATGTAAACATGAAGGTGACCCTCTGTTTTCGTTTTATAAGCCGTAAAGTTGATAAATCCCTCTTCTCGAAGCAGAAGCTGCGCTTTGTGATAAAAGCGCTCAGGATCTCTTCCGTTATAGTCAATGACTATGTTTTCAACTTTATTGTTTTTGTTGATTAAAGAGTGAGCTACGGTTATCTCGCCTTTAATGTGCTGGTTGATGACAGATTGGGACAACACGGCACTTACTTTTTCAAATTTGTTGTAAAAAGTGCGTCCTTTGAACACAATTTTCTCCACCACTTCGTCTCTTTTGATCCAGTAGTGGTCGGTTACCATCTTTATGAGGTTTAAGTCTGATGCTGTCATTCAAACACCCCCTTAGTATGTTGACTGATGGTACACCACAAAGTTTTGAGCCAGCTCTTTAAGCTCTTTTTTAACAGCAGCCTGCAGCTCTGTGTTGCTAATATCATCCAAAATATCGGCAATTTTATTTGCAATAAACTCAAACTCTTTCTCTTTCATTCCTCTTGAAGTAAGAGCAGGACTTCCTACGCGTATACCTGAGGTTACAAATGGGCTTCTTGTCTCACCCGGAACCGTATTTTTGTTAACAGTAATGCCGGCATTTCCAAGCGCGATGTCCGCATCTTTACCTGAGAAATCACGATTTAAAAATGAGAGAAGAACCAAATGGTTATCCGTTCCGCCGCTCACTAACTCGTACCCTCTCTTGACAAGAACTTCGCCTAAAACTCTTGCATTTGCTTTTACCTGCTTTGCGTAATCTTTCCACTCAGGAGAGAGGTTGTATTTAAATCCAACTGCTTTTGCAGCGATTACATGAACAAGCGGTCCGCCTTGAATACCAGGAAATATCGCAGAGTTGATTTTTTTTGCTACATCTTCATCGTTTGTCATAATCATACCGCCTCTTGGACCTGCAAGAGTTTTGTGTGTTGTTGTAGTGACAACATGGGCATGAGGAAATGGACTTGGATGCTCACCTGCTGCTACAAGTCCCGCAACGTGCGCGATGTCTGCAAACATAATTGCTCCGACTTCATCTGCTATTTCGCGGAATTTTTCAAAGTCTATCTCTCTTGCATACGCCGATGCGCCGCAAACGATTATCTTTGGTTGTACAGCCTTTGCAATCTCCATAATCTTGTCGTAGTTCATTCTTCCATCAAGCTCTACGCCGTAGGTAAATGATTGGTAGTTCTTTCCAGAAAAACTCGGTTTGCTTCCATGTGTTAAGTGTCCACCGTGGCTTAAGTCCATACCTAAGAGTTTATCGCCTGCATTTAAAAGTGCTGCATATACAGCTGCATTTGCTTGACTTCCTGAGTGTGGCTGAACGTTTGCATACTCGCATCCAAAGAGTTGTTTTGCTCTGTCAATTGCAAGTTGTTCTACGCCATCAGCATATTCGCATCCGCCGTAGTAGCGTTTGCCCGGGTAACCCTCCGCATATTTGTTTGTAAAAACAGAACCCATAGCTTCCATAACGGCAGGTAGGGTAAAGTTCTCAGAAGCTATCATCTCTAGATGCGTAGTCTGTCTCTCTAGCTCTTTTTCACACAGATCAAATATCTCTTTGTCGTACTCTTGTAAAAAACTCATCTGTTATCCTTTTTTTTAATTTAAAACGCTCAAGGAAGTAATTCCTTGAGCTACGCTAGCCGCTTTGGCACTAAAGCTTGACACATTCGTGTCAGAAAAATGTGTATAAAGTAACTCTTTTTGCTACTCTTTTTCTTCGTTTCTCTCTTCAATATGTAGTGGCTTCATAGCAGGGAAGAGCAGAACATCTCTTATGGAGTGCTCATTTGTTAGAAGCATTACCAGTCTGTCTATGCCTATGCCTTGACCTGCGGTCGGTGCCATTCCATAGCTAAGTGCCTCTACAAAATCCAAATCCATCTCATGCGCTTCATCATCTCCGCTCTCTTTTGACTCGACTTGAGCTTTAAATCTCTCATATTGATCAACAGGATCGTTTAACTCACTAAAAGCGTTTGCTATCTCACGACCTGCAATAAAGAGCTCAAAACGCTCAGTAATTTCAGGATTTGCATCGCTTCTTCTAGCAAGAGGAGAAATGTCAACAGGATACTCCGTAATAAAGGTAGGATTGATAAGTTTTGCTTCAACAAACTCATCAAAAAGCTCGCCTTGGAGTTGACCTAAGTTTAGGCCGTTTTTTACTTGAATATTTTTACTCTTTAAAAAGTCGATGATTTTATCTTTATCATTGACTATCTCTTTTGGAACATCCCCTATAGTGTATAGCGACTCTATCAGAGGCACTTCGCTAAAGCGGCTAAAGTCAACCTCCAAATCTCCATAAGGGAGCTGCGTAGGAAGGTCTAGATGGTCGAAAAGATATCTGAAGTACTCTTTTGTAATTTCTATGAGATCTTTATAGGTCTTATATGCCCAGTAGAACTCTATAGAGGTAAACTCAGGATTGTGCGTAGCATCCATCCCCTCATTTCTAAAGTTGCGGTTTATCTCAAATACAGCCTCAAATCCGCCTACAATTAATCTTTTTAGATAAAGCTCAGGTGCGATTCTTAGGTATCTGTCAATTCCAAGTGCATTATGATGCGTAACAAATGGCTTTGCATTTGCTCCGCCGGCGATTGGGTGCATCATAGGAGTTTCAACCTCTAAAAAGCCCTTGTCTTCAAAGAAACGGCGAGTCAGAGAGATAACTTTTGAGCGAGTTTTAAATGTTTTGCGAACATCCGCGTTCATAATGAGGTCGAGATACCTTTTTCTGTATCTAATCTCTTTGTCCGTTACGCCGTGAAACTTCTCAGGAAGCGGCGATATAGCTTTTGTAAGAAGTCTCAGCTCCTCTGCATGAAGTGAA
>NZ_JAVVFL010000172.1:0-4682 GCF_032250635.1 Sulfurimonas sp. | reverse complement strand
GAACACACAACCATATTTTAACTATTTGGTTGATAAATATATTATACGAAGGAAACCTAATGAAAGTAGCTCCTAGCGTTTTATCCGCTGATTTTGGCAACCTGCAAAGAGATGTCGAAGCAATTTGTGAAGCCGGCTGTGATTTTGTTCATGTAGATGTAATGGATGGTCACTTTGTTCCAAACTTGACAATCGGTCCCGTTGTTGTCTCTGCTATTGCTGCGTGCGCCACAAAACCGCTTGATATACATCTTATGGTTGAGAACAACACCTTTTTTGTTGACCTTTTTGCCCCTTTAAAACCTGAATATATATCTTTTCATATAGAAGAGGAGAAGCATCCGCACAGACTCATCCAAAAAATTCGCTCACTTGGTATAAAGCCTGCGATTGTTCTAAATCCGCACACGCCTCCCGAGTCTGTAGAGTACCTGCTAGGTGATTTGGATATGGTTCTTTTGATGAGCGTCAATCCTGGTTTTGGCGGTCAGAGTTTTATAGAGAGCGTAATTCCTAAAGCAAAAAAACTAAGTGCCATGAGAGACAGGTTAAACCCAAACTGCCTTATAGAAGTTGATGGCGGAGTAAGTGATAAAAACATTCATCTCTTAAAAGATGCGGGCGTGGATATTGTGGTTGCGGGAAGCTATGTATTTAACCATCCAAACAAAAAAGAAGCGATAGAGAGTTTGCAAATATGATTTCTTATGCAAAGCATAAAGCTTCAGTGACCACAGCGGTCTTAGCGAAGACAAAGGAATTACTTCCTTTGTCGGACGGATAATAGATAATGCGTTGTAAAATTTGCGGGATTACATCTTATGAGGATGCAATGGCAGCAATAGAAGCCGGCGCAGATGCCTTGGGTTTTGTTTTTTATGAAGCCTCCCCTAGATACATCTCACCACTTCAGGCAAAAGAGATTATAAAAAGACTTCCTCCCTTTGTCGAAAAAGTCGCTCTTTTTGTAAACAGCGATGCACAGGTTATCAACTCCTACTGCCAAGAAGCGGGAGCAACTCTGGCTCAGATCCACTTTGGAGCTCCGGATGAACTTTATGAGCAACTTTTTGTCCCATATATAAAAGTTGTTCGCGCCAAAGAAGCTAAAGATGTTTTAAAATTTAGTGATGAGTACAGGCTAGTTGATGCCTACTGCGAGAGTTACGGCGGAAGCGGAGAGAGATTAAATATTGATTGGTTTGAAAATATTGACTGCTCTAAGATTATTTTAGCAGGCGGGCTAACCCCTGAGAATGTATTGGCTGTAAAAAAGTATGGCTTTTACGGCGTCGATGTAAGTAGCGGCGTTGAACTCTCTTATGGTAAAAAAGATGCTTTAAAAGTCAATGAATTTATCAAAAATGCAAAAAAGTAACGCTACAGATGCTTAGTAACGACTTCTCTTTAGATGCAAAAAGTATCCATAAACTCTCATCAAAAGGGCTCTCTCCAAAGAGCCTTAAAGAGCAGATAGATGAAGATTTAGAGTTTCTTTTAGAGCTTTGGCACTCTCAAGGTTTGGAGATTTTAAAGCAGCAGGGTAGTTTCTATTTTGCTACCAAATTTATGCCACTGCATGATGCTACCTTCTGTATAGTAGACATTGAGACAAACGGTTCAAAAATAGAGAAACACCAAATAATCGAGATTGCCGCCCTAAAAATCAAAGGCAACAAAATTATCGGCACCTTTGACTCTCTTGTCAACTGCAAAGAGATAAACCCGCACATTACCGAAATTACCGGGATATCTGTCGAAGACACGAAAGATGCACCGGCTCTAAAGAATGTCATGTATGATTTTAAAAACTTTTTAGCAGACTCTGTTTTTGTTGCCCATGACGTAAAATTTGACTACAAATTCATCTCACAAAGCATTCAAAAAGTGGGTTTGGCACCTCTTTTAAATAGAAGTTTATGTTCACTCTCTTTGGCAGAGAGAACCATAGCATCTTACAGATATGCACTCTCATACCTCAATGAGTCATTTAGCCTCCATCCAAGTGCAACGCACCACAGAGCAATGAGCGATGTGCTTACTACATACGAGCTATTTAAACTATCGCTTGCAAATTTGGATAAGAGCTTGGGTAAAAGTATAGAGAGTGTTGAGGATATTATAAAGTTCTCAAAAGAGGGAAAAATTCTAAAAAGACCGAAGTTTGACCCCCTCCTACTAGTCGAGGGTCAAAAGTAACTACTCGCTGTAAGCTCCAACACCTACAAGTTTATTGTATCGTGTTTGCATTCTCTCTTCTTCAGGGACACTGCGAAGCTTTGCCAGCTCTTCTAAAAAGTACTCGCCAATAGCTGCAGCAGCGCCGTCTCTATCTCTGTGAGCGCCGATAAGCGGCTCTGCAATAATGTCATCTATAAGATCTAACTCTTTTAAGTCTTCGCTCGTAATCTTCATAGCATTTGTTGCTGCTTCCGCTTTTGTAGGGTCGTTCCATAAAATTGCAGAACATCCCTCAGGTGAAATAACGCTAAACACGGAGTATCTCATCATGGCAAATTTATCTGCAACACCGATAGCAAGAGCACCGCCGCTTCCGCCCTCTCCGATAACTACAGAGATTGTCGGGGTTTTAAGTTGTGAGAGCTCAAGAAGGTTTCTAGCAATCGCTTCACTCTGGTTTCTCTCCTCAGCTCCAATCCCCGGATATGCACCCGGAGTATCTATAAGCATTAGCAGAGGAAGATTGAACTTTTCGGCAAGCTTTGCTGCACGAAGAGCTTTTCTATACCCCTCAGGATGCGGCATACCGAAATTTCTTTTTATCTTGTTTTTTGTTCCGCGACCTTTTTGCTCACCGATAACCATAACTTTTTCATTTCCAATATAGCCTATGTAGCAGAGGATTGCAGCATCATCACGAAAGTGTCTATCGCCGTGTATCTCATACTTGTCTCTCATAAGCAAATTTATATAATCAAGTGCATAAGGTCTGTCCGTATGACGGGCAAGCTGAAGTTTTTGAAATGGAGAGAGGTTGTTGAATATCTTTGAAACCTCTTTGTCTAGGTTCTCTTGGAGGTTCTCAAGAGCGAGCTCATCATGACGAACCTGCGCGGATATGATATCTTCTTGAATAAACTTAATCTTATACTCAAAGTCTAAATATGTTGCCAAACTAAATCCTTATACTTAGATTTTTTTGAATATTAAAACGCCGTTTGTTCCACCAAACCCAAAAGAGTTGCTCATAACAGTATTTAGTTCAGCGCGTCTAGCCTTGTTTGGAACAATGTCTAAATCGCAATTTTCATCAGGAGTTTCATGGTTGATAGTCGGAGGAATGATACCATCACGCATTGCCATCAAACATACAACAGCCTCTATACCACCTGCAGCGCCTAAACAGTGACCTATTTGCCCTTTTATAGAACTCATCGGAGGACAGTTTTCTTTGCCGCCTAGAAGATCTTTAACTGCAGCCGTCTCATTTTTATCATTGATAGGAGTACTTGTTCCGTGTGCGTTAACGTAGTCAAGCTTAGGTTCGCCAGCCATTTTATAAGCTGCTTTCATAGCGCGCGTTGGACCATCAAGACTCGGTGTCGTAATATGGCTGGCATCTCCGCTTTCGCCGAAACCTATTATCTCGCCATATATATGCGCACCCCTTGCCACTGCATCTTCATACACTTCTAAAATAAGTGCTGCCGCACCCTCTCCCATAACAAAACCGTCACGGTCTGCATCAAAAGGACGAGAAGCTTTTTTAGGATCATCATTTCTTGTTGAGAGCGCTTTCATTGAAGCAAAGCCGCCAACACCTGCCCCAGTTATTGCGCACTCTGCAGAGACAACCAACATTTTGTCTGCTCCGCCGCACATAATTGTCTTAACTGCTTCACTTATTGCGTGAGTTCCCGCAGCACATGCAGTAACGCTTGAGAGATTTGGACCTTTTGTTCCATGTGCGATAGAGACAAAGCCGCCAAGCATATTTACAAGAGCACCCGGGATAAAAAATGGGCTTATTCTTTTTGGACCTTTTGTCTCAATAATGATTGAATTTTTTTCTATAGAAGGAAGACCGCCGATACCAGAACCAGCGCTTATGCCGAATCTATCCATGTCTGTGTCTTCAGGTATGTTAGCTTCTGCCATCGCCTCTTGTGCAGCTTTTAATCCAAGATGGATAAATCTATCGGCTTTTTTGACCTCTTTTGCTTCCATAACCGTAGATGGATCAAAATCTTTTACCTCGCCTGCAATTTTTACGCTGTAATCTTCTGGGTCAAAAAGAGTAATTGTGTCAATTCCGCATTCGCCATCACATATAGCTTTAAAAGAACTCTCTTTATCATTTCCAACTGCATTTATCATGCCCAAACCAGTAACTACAACTCTTTTCATTAAAATCTCCGTAAAAAAATATAAAATACTTTTTAAAAGCCAGAAATTACGCTGACCACTAAAAAACATTTACTACCGAGAGCCCTCGGTAGATTTTTAGACGATTATTTGCTTTCTATGTAGTTAACAACGTCTTTTACAGTTTGAATTTTTTCTGCTTCGTCATCAGGGATTTCGATATCGAACTTCTCTTCAAGTGCCATTACTAATTCAACAACATCAAGGCTATCAGCACCTAAATCTTCAACAAACTTCGCGTCTTCTTTTACTTCATCAGCGTTAACGCCTAATTGCTCAACTACTACTTCTCTAAT
>NZ_JAVVFL010000171.1:0-4699 GCF_032250635.1 Sulfurimonas sp. | reverse complement strand
ATACATGATATTGTCGAAGACAGCATCTGGAGCGATTACGTAAAACTTCCCGAACTCAGCCAAAAAATCGATGAAGCGATGCAGCCTGTTTTAGCTTTAAAAGCAAAGTATGCCTTTCTAAAATAGAGAGGCAAAATATTATGGAAGCAAGTGGGGAGAGAATCATCTGCAAGTGCGGCTCTAAGTCTGTAATGCAGGCAGTTGAAATTTTCAAAGCAACCGATCTTCCATATAAAAAAGCCAAAAAACTTGTTACCGAGTGCAATCAGACATGTTGCAGAAGAGCTCTTATGGCACTTTACAACATGGTTGAATTCGGCGAGATAGATTATGAAGAGATAGATTTTTTGATTGATCACAAAAATGCAACAGGGAGCGATGAGGATGAGTGAGTCATTGGATGATTTTTCAAGATGGGTTAAAAGCAACGGCCTGAGTTCAAAAGTGCCGACAGACACTCTGAAGTTAAAAAAACTCTCTATATTGGATCTATCAAAATGCAAGATAAGAGAACTTCCCCAGAGTATTGGCTCTTTGGAGAGTTTGAGCGTGCTGAAGCTCTCAAACAACAGACTTAAAGAGCTTCCCCAAAGCATTGGGAGGCTAAAAAAACTAAGAAATTTGCAGTGTGAGAACAACCTTCTCGACTCACTTCCCGACTCCATAGGAGAGCTTGAATCTCTAATCATTCTAAATCTTACAGGTAACAGGCTAAAAGAGCTGCCTGAGAGCTTTTATAACCTCAAAAAACTTACAAGGCTTACCATTGCCGCAAATTCGCTTCAAAGGCTCTCAGATAAGCTAAAAAACCTCTCAAGGCTGCTCTACTTTTCGGTAGATACAAACAACCTAAAAGAGCTCCCTGAGGTCTTTGCAAATATGACCTCGCTCTACTATCTTGACCTCTCCTACAATGAGTTTACAAAACTGCCTGAGTCTATCGGTAAAATAAATGAACTTGAGACGCTTCTTTTAGAGGGGAACAATATAGAAAATCTCCCCTCGCTTGAAGCGCATGATATGCTTATACGACTCAATCTTAACGATAACAACATCTCAGAGATTGATTTTGATATCAGCAGACTCGAAGATTTGCAGATACTCACACTTGATAATAACAACTTGAAATATCTTCCAAAAGATATATGCAGACTTACAAAGCTCAATCGCTTGAGTGTAAGTGAAAATGCTCTCAAAGAGCTGCCGGAGTGTATCGGAGATTTGTCTAAGCTTCTTGAACTTGATATTGAAGAGAATGAGATAAGAGAGTTTCCTGCCTCTTTTTCAAGACTCACAAAACTCAAAAATCTCTATATTGCCGGAAATGAAGGCTTGAACAGACCTGATCTGCCCTCTTTAGAGTTCTGTGACATCTGATTTTATCTAACAGCTAACTCTGTCCCATACCAAATTTTTAAATGCCTTCATTGTAGGCTTTTTCATATCTTTCATCATCATGACGCGAAGTTCGCCTATCATCTCTTTATAAACAGGAGATGCTTTGATGGGGTCAACGGCTCTTGCCAAATCTATAATCTTATGCACGCTTAGATTAAACGGTGTATTTTTCTTATCTTTTATACCCTCGTAAACAGACATAAAAAGATTGTAGTTGTCATAATCCATCTTGCAATCGCCATCAAGTATTTTAAGTGCTAAAATCGTTGCATACTGTATCTGTTCATCACTAAAATCATAGGTTTTCGCCCACTCATAAACCGTTGCCAAATCATCCATCTTAATTCACCTCGCTTTTTTTATCAGTTGCATACTCTAAGATCACATCTGCTTTTGACTCTATAAAATCCCGTGTAATAATACATTTTTCTACACTTTTCTTTGCAGGAAGCTCATACTGAAGAGGAAGCATTATCTTCTCAATTATCCCTCTTAGACCTCTTGCTCCTACACCTTTCTCTTCCGCCATCTGAGCTATTATCTCAAGTGCATCTTCGCTAAACTCCAACTCTACTCCGTCAAGTTCAAAAAGTGCCTGATACTGTTTTATAATAGCATTTTTAGGCTCTTGCAATACTCGCACCAGATCCTCTTTTGAGAGTTCACTTAAGGTTGCAATAATGGGGATCCTTCCTATAAACTCTGGAATAAGCCCAAAAGAGATAAGCTCTTTAGACTCTATCTCTTTTTTTGCGATATCATCGTTTTTGTTTAAAAAGCCCATTTTTTTAGGAGAATTTTTCTTGCTCTTTTCATCGTTCCCGACCAGTCCGACAAATGCGCCCCCGCACACAAAGAGAACATGCGTCGTATCAAAAAGTACGGTCTCAGCAGAGGAGCTTTTTCTGCTTCCCTTAAGAGGAACATATACCTCTCCCCCTTCTAAAATTTTCAGAAGTCCCTGCTGAACACCCTCGCCGCTCACATCGCGACCGCTTGAGGCACTCTCGCTTTTGTTGGCAATTTTATCTATCTCATCAATATAGATGATCCCGTGTTGCGCACGCTCTATGTCAAAATCTGCCGCTGCTAAAAGTCTTGAGAGGATTGATTCTACATCTTCGCCAACATAGCCCGCTTCTGTCAGTGCGGTCGCATCCGCTACGGCGAAAGGTACATTCATAATTCTTGCCAGACTTTTTGCCAGAAGTGTTTTTCCACTTCCCGTAGGACCTATTAAAAGGATGTTGCTTTTTTCAATCTCGACATTTTTAAAAGTGGGTTTATCAATGCGTTTATAGTGTGAGTAGAGCGCTACAGAGAGAACTTTTTTTGCCTCTTCCTGCCCTATGACATAGCTATCAAGATGCTCTTTTATCTGCGTAGGGATACTAAGACCCCGCTTGAACTCATCTCTTGATCTCTTGAGCTCCTCTTTGTGCAGGATGTCAGAACATGTCCCGATACACTCGTTGCAGATGTGAGCGCTCTCAGCACTAAATATCTTCTCTACATCTTTAACGCTCTTGCCGCAAAAATCACATTTTAAGTTCTCATTCATCTATAAGCCTTTTAAAAATGTATCGCTCTCTTCGTTAATGTACTTTAGATTGTGTGCTGCTACAAATTTGTTCTCTTTTTTTGTAAGTTCATCTTTTTTGCTCACTACAATACCCTCTTTAAGATCAAGCGTGATCTCGTGTGCAACCATTCTAAAGGTATCACGTGAAAAATCAACGCCCAAAAAAAGGTATGACTTATCTTTTTTATACTCTTTTAAAAATGGAGGAAGTGCGTAGCCGCCCATTGCCTCAGTGAGCCAATCCACAAAATCGGCATCGCTTACAATGAAATTTTTCTCAGGGATCATGCATCCCATAGGTTTAAAGAGAATAGGCAAAGAGTCGTTCAGCTCCTCTTTTGCAATGCGTTTATACTCTTTTAGTGCAGTGTCGAACTTGTAGAGTAAAAATCTGTCATACCCAGCCATTATGCGTGACACGCCAGTTATCATAAAGTGTTCTACATCTTCGTATATCTTGCACGAACTGTCGTCCATATTTGTATCTATCATATACCTTGGTTTTATCTCTTTAAAAAACTGATACACAAAGGGCAGATCATACTTTTTTGAAGCATAGATATGGTTTGTCATCCCAACGATAAACTCTCGCCCTTTTCTCTGCTCCAGACTCATTGCAGCGCGGCTGTACTCATACATAAGCCTTGCGCTCATAGTTCTTCCGTTGTTAAGGGAGAGTATCATACTGTCGCTGTCGTATGGAAGTGTTGTTCCATCTTCGCAGATAGTGTTTTTAAAAACACCCATCCCGATAAAAGGAACCAAATTTCCAGACCTTAACTCCTCTTTTATATCATCCATGGCAACCGACTCCCGTATAGCTAGAATAAGCTCTGTTTAACTCTACTCTCAATCTATCCACATCCAAAGGTCTGCTTAGATCATTTGGCATATCGATATAAAAGATGGCTCCGTCTTTGCTTATCAAAAAAAGAGCCTTCGTTAATCTGTCTTCTAAGGTTCCGCTTACAAGTTTCGTACCGTAGAGGCTTCCAAACTCATTATCCGCATCAAAAACCATCTCAAATTTTTTAAGTCTGTTTTTCAAAACTGTTTTTTCATCACTATCTTCATCAAAGATCAAATAACATTTAAGCTCCACTTGAATACGGCTCATAAGTTCATCAAGAGCAAGTATCTCGTTTGCAAACTCCTCTTTTGCATGAGGAAAAGAGAGAAGAAGCGTCATATGTCTCTCACTTGAGCTTCTTGTAATCAATTTTTTTTCTTGAAAGAGGTCTCTAACTTCGATATTCTCAGCCATATAACCGACATCTGTAAAATCTTCGCAAAGCTCCATAAATTCATCTTTATATACTATTTTAGATTCCATAATTTTTTATCTTATACCCTATCTGTCTTTGTGTGATCCCTAGAAGCTTTGCAGCCTCCGACTGGTTGTCGTTTGTTGATTTAAGCGCTTTTATAATTGCCTCTTTTTCAAGCTCATCGAGCGTTTTGTTCTCTATGGCTATTGCGCAATACTCTTCTGAGAGCTTTTGATTATTTAGCGCAGGGAGCAGAAGTATCATATCTGAGGCACTTATTCCATCTGCACTGCCCATTAGTACAATACGCTCGATCGTATTTTCAAGCTCTCTTACATTACCGGGCCATTTGTATTTAAGGAGCTTTTGTATTGCTTTTTGATTAATTTTCAAGCCTTGTTTATCGTATTTATTTGCGTATTTATGCAGATAATATTCGGCTAATAATACA
>NZ_JAVVFL010000170.1:0-4719 GCF_032250635.1 Sulfurimonas sp. | reverse complement strand
AAGAACACACAACCATATTTTAACTATTTGGTTGATAAATATATTATACGAAGGAGTAATCATGATAGAAATTATTGCTATTGTGTTGGTTGTTCTTTGGCTTTTGGGATTGGTGACTTCTCATACTTTAGGTGGGTTTATTCATATTCTTTTAGTTATTGCAGTCGTGGTGATTTTAGTTCGTGTTATACAAGGTCGACGTTTATAAAGTATAAAATTTATATCAGGAGGTTTTAGATGACAAAAAACATAGGTAAAGTTGACAAAGTAGCTAGAATTGTTATCGGAGTGATTTTCATTGTTCTTGGCATTATGACAGGTAGTTGGCTGGGGCTTATAGGAATTATTCCTATCGCGACAGCGGTTATAAATTGGTGTCCGCTTTATGATTTGCTCAAAATAAATACTTGCGAAAAGCCGTAGATTTTTTTATAATAAGCTCTTTGTAAATTAAATTCCCACATTCGTGGGAATTAATATCCCAAAATCAAATTAAAATTTTTCTAGCGTGGAAATAAAAAGATGTTTAAAAAGTTACTATCAAATAAGAGATACTACGGTGTTAACGATATAAGAGATGATGATGAACAGAAGTATTATCGAAGCAGTTTTCATAAAGATTACGACAGGGTAATATTTTCCAATTCTTTTAGAAGGCTCTCAAAAAAGACGCAGGTGCATCCGCTCTCAAAAAATGACCATGTTCACAACAGACTTACTCACAGCTTGGAAGTTGCAAGTGTTGGACGAAGTCTTGGGCTTAGCGCAGGAGAGTTTTTAAGCAGAAAATATTCTGAAGTAAAGATAGACCCTTATGACGTGGCATATATAATTCAGACGGCATGTCTTGCTCATGACATAGGAAACCCGCCATTTGGACATGCGGGAGAAGAGGTTATAAAAGAGTGGTTTGAGAGTAACAAAGAGAAAGGTTTTTTAAAAGAACTCTCAAGAGATGAGCTTGAAGATTTTGTTCATATTGACGGAAATGCACAGAGTTTTCGGATTGTAAGCCAGATAGAGAATAACCTTTTTTGTGGAGGAATGAGACTTACCTTTGCAACACTCGGCACTTTGGTAAAGTACCCTTATCCATCAAGCAGATGTGAACATCTTGGCAAATCAAAGTTCAACTTTTTTCAAAGTGAAGCCGAGTTTTTTAAAACTCTTTTTTTGGAGCTTGGGCTTGTCAAGATAGACGGCTCTTACAAAAGACATCCGCTCTCTTATCTTATGGAAGCCGCAGACGATATCTGCTACGGGCTTCTTGATTTGCAAGATGCGGTTGAGCTAAAAATAATCACGCTAGAAGATACAAAAAAGATTTTTACTCTTATCTGCGGCAATCAAGAAGTGCTGAGCATATATGAAGACGAGAACTATTCCGATATAAAAAAAGTTTCAAGACTCGTTGCAATCTCCATTCATAATCTGGCACTCCATACTATGGGTGTATTTGAGGATAATTTTGAGACGATTATAAGCGATAATCAGCCAAAAGATTTGATAGAGCTTTTTACAAATGAGGCGTATAAGAGTGCAATGCAAGAGGCAAAAACTCTTGCAAGCAAAAAGATATTTAACGAAAAAAGAAAGATAGAACTTGAACTCGGAGCATACAACATTATAGAGACTCTGCTTGATAACCTCATTCATGCAACTTACGACTTTTACAAAAAAGGCGATGAAACAAAATTACCCTTTAGATATAAACGAGCCTTAGAGCTTATGGGAGAAGACAGACCCAAAAAAGGGCAGAGTCTGTATATCATGTACCAAAGAGTGGTAGACTACATAGTAGGCATGACGGACAATCATGCAAAGTACGTTGCAAATCAGCTAAATGGAATGGGGGTTTGATGTGCAATATAGTGTAAATAATCAATCTCTAGTTATATGTTTGGCAGCTAAGTATCCGCTAGCCCATGCAAAGGCAAAGTTGTAGCCGCCGCGGCGACCTACTACATCTAGAACCTCTCCGCAGAAGTAGATATTTTTTTGTTTTAGTGATTCAAAAGTTTTTGGGTTTATCTCTGCAGTATCCACGCCGCCGCCTGCAACCTCTGAATGTCTGAAGCCGTGAGTGTCGCTTACATCAAAACGCCAATTTAATATCTGGTTTACTATCTTTTTGGATAGTTTTATGCCGATTTCATTACCGCATGTTGAGTGTAAGATATCGAGTTCTTCTAAAATTCCTGAGACTATTTTTGATGGGATAAGCCCGATAAGAATCTCGAAAATAGTTATTTTTGGATCTAATTCAGACATCTTGTTTATATGGTTTGAGAGTTTTTGCGCATTAAAAGCAGGAAGCAGGTTTATAGATATACTAACATGTATCCCCTCCGCCAAAGCAACACTGGCACCTTGAGAAATATCTAAAACTGCAAAACCAGAAACTCCGTAATCGCTAAAGAGAATATCCCCATTACATGTAAGCTCTTTTTTGTTGTTTATAAGCAGCGAGACTTCGCCCTCTGTTTTGGCTCCGCTCATTTTTTTAACAATATTAGAGTTCAGATGAAGTTGAACGAGAGAGGGATATGTAGGTATTATATTGTGTCCAAAAACTTCTGCAAACTCCAAGCCGTCTCTGTTTCCCCCAAGATGAGGTGCCGCCTCTGAGCCTGTTGCTATGACAACCGAATCATACTCGCCAAGCAGTTTTTTTATATCTTTGATTTTTGTATCCGTGTGAATATTTACGCCTAAACTTTTTGCATGACCAAGAAGTAAAGAAGCAACACTTTTTGCTTCATTGCTAAGCGGATAGACACGTCCGTCATCTTTGGCATCAAGCAAAAGCCCAATGCTTTGGCAAAATCTCTCAAACGCATCAAATCCAAACTCCTTAAGCGCAAACTCCATAAAAGATGGGTTTTGGCAAAAGTAATCGTCTGAGCTTAAGTTTTTGTTTGTAATGTTGCAGCGACCATTTCCTGAAACCAAAATCTTTTTTGCACATTTTGAGTTTTGCTCAAACAAGTCCACATGTACATTTTTTTTTGTACAAAATATCGCGCACGTTAAACCGCTCGCCCCACCGCCGATGATTGCTACTTTTTTCATTTTATTCATAAAGTGATTTTAGCACAATAAAATATCTATATAGTGATTTCTATATTTAAGCATTGTTGATTTTGTAGAGCCACTTGATATTGACGTGTTTTTAGTTGTTCTATATCTTGCACAAACTACCTTCTGGTTAATATGTATGTAAGTTTAGTGGCAATACAATACAGCATCGGCTGACTATGATTAGTTAGATTTAATTTAAAAAGGAGAGTTTATGAAAAAAATAGCATTGGCTGTTTTATTGGCAAGTGGTTTGATGGCTGCGGAAAATGCAGATTATTTCGGAATTAGTTTTGGAAATGCAGAACTTGGTGTAGACCTATCTGTTCCTGGTTTATCGGCAAGTACCGAGGTAGATGATAAACATATTAGCTTTACTCTTGGACACTATTATGAAGATACAGCTCGCGTGTGGGCTGGTTATTCATATGTTGATACAGATAGTGACGTAGATGATGCCGATGCTTTTTCTATCGGATATGATTTTATATTGCCGCTTGCTGAAAATAGACTTTCTCTATATGCGGATCCAGTAATAGGATATACAAGATATGAAGAACCGGGTATTGATATAAGCGGATTTCATTACGGTGCACAGGCGGGAGTAATTGTCCGTCTGATTGATAACATTGAGATTGAAGCTGGATACCGTTATCTTATGGAAACAGGCAGTGACACTGTAAATGTGTCAGGAATAGATGTGGACATTGATGCTGATGACCTTAAAATGTGGTATGTAGGTGCCAACCTTCGTTTTTAACTCTCTCTCAGTTCTCCTGTAAATTTCCCACATTTATCTGGGAAATTTATCTGTAAAAAGCAGTGAAATCTTTGAAACTTATTGGTAAATATCAGCTAATACTATAGCCCAAGTTACTACAAATACCGATATGCTTAAAAATACTATGGTGCTTCCTACGTCTTTTGCCCGTCCAGCCATATGGTGATGCTCCAGCGTAACCAAGTCAACGACTCTCTCAATAGCACTGTTGGTGGCTTCTGCTAAGAGCATTCCCATCAGAGAGATAAACATCAGGGCTTTGTGGACAAAAGTTGCATCTATAAATATAATCAGAGGCAGCAGAATCAGAGTTAAGATAAGTTCTATTTTAAAGGATGTCTCTGTTTTGATTAAATCTTTTAACCCATTTAGTGCATAACCCGTGTTTTTGAAAAAACTATATTTCGGCTGGTTTCGCAATATATATCCTTTGTTGTATTGTTATTAATGTGTCTATTACTAAAATAATCAGCCAAGCGATAAGCATTGTAATAATCGTGTGGCTAAAAAAGTGGTCACCAATTAACATTTTGTATATGCCCATGCCAAATCCGACACCTAAAGCAATTATAACAGCTCTTTTTTGATTTCTTTTGGTTTTAAATAAAAAAAAGAGCGAAAGCAAGGCAAAACCTCCGCTTGCATGTCCGGCAGGCCAGCATTTTATACTGCAGTTTGGATTATTTTGCATAAACTCCTGCGGATAACACTCAAATACATTTACATCCGGATATTTACCGTTAAAATGTTGAATATTTTTTGGACAAGGCATATTTGTTACAGCTTTGAGACTTCCGACGGACAAGGGCACTATTATAGAAGATAACAAGATAATTATCAGACCTTTTTTATACTCCAAC
>NZ_JAVVFL010000169.1:0-4719 GCF_032250635.1 Sulfurimonas sp. | reverse complement strand
AGGTATAACATGAGTAGTATTGAGAACATTTCAGGCATCTCCTCCGCCGATCTGTTAAAACAAAAAAGTAAGATAGAGGGTGCTGGCGGTGAGGATTTCGCCAAAACACTTAAATCTGCCATCAATGAAGTTAACGAACTTCAAGAAAAGGGCGACAAAGCCGTCGGCGATATAGCAACTGGGCAGGTAAAAGATCTGCACCAAGCCGCACTTGCCATCGGAAAAGCAGAAACCAGCATGAAGCTTATGCTAGAGATTCGCAACAAAGCGCTTAGTGCCTACAAAGAGTTGGGAAGAACTCAGCTTTAAGAGCAACCTTTAGCTACAAAAAAAATCACAAGTTCGTTACCCTGAGTGAAACGAAGGGTCTACTTTGGCCTTTCGAGCTAGATTCTTCACTATGTTCAGAATGACGAGTGCTTAGTTTGCAATGACGAGGGTCTCTTTTGGGATGACGGAGTGTTCGTCACCCTGAGTGAAACGAAGGGTCTACTTTGGCCTTTCAAGCTAGATTCTTCACTATGTTCAGAATGACGAGGTTTTGCTTAGAATGAGCATTAACACTCTTCATCAGCATAAAATGCTATAATCCATTTAAAAACCAAGACAGCCTAAAATATGAATAACAAAAACACAAACAAAGAGAACAAAAGCAAAAAAATATTCATACTCTACTCACTCATCGTGTTTGGTTTTTTACTCTTTTTAAGTGTTATGCTTTTAACAACCCTAAAAACGCGTGACCTTCCCTCACTCTACACAAAAGAGAGCTCCAAGGCAGTCAGAGGCTCCATCATAAGTGCGGACGGATTTCATATAGCATCTACCGTAAAACTCTACAAAGCAGTCGTAAATACACACTATATAGACCCAAAAAAGAGAGAGCTTTTTGTAGAGCTCTTTAGCATCTACTCAGGGATTGACGCCAAAGAGATAAGAGAGAAGATAAGCAAAGAAAAAGGGGTTGTAGTTCTTAGCTATAACATTGAGCAAAAAGCGGCGCAATATCTCAAGCAACTTGCCTATGAGCTTAGACGTCTAAATGTTTTTATTGAGAGAAAAAACCCGGCAACAGGCAAGACTTCACTGCACGGGCTTAGCATTATAGAGAGCGGAGAGAGCAGAGAGTACCCTTATGGCAAACTTTTAACACCCATCATAGGCTATCCGCATAAAATTGAAGATGACGGCTATACGTATGTCAAAGGTGTTAAGGGGGTAGAGAAAAAGTTTGAAAACGAACTTCAGGCAAAGCAAGATGAGCTAAGCCAAGGTAAAAGAGATGTAAACGGCTACATTATCCTCAACAAAGAGAGTTTTACAAAACCCGAGATTAAAGGACTTGACGTAAAACTAAATATACCGATTGCCCTTCAGCTTAGAATCGAAAAGATGCTCGATAAGATGAAGATTGAGCTAGAGGCAAGAGAGATAATTGCAGCGGTAATGGATACAAAAAACGGCAAAGTTATCGCCATGGCAAGTTCAAATAGATATTTGCCAAAATCAATACAAAAAAGTGATTATCCCTCTCTAAACAGCTCTATGATTGAGTATAGTTTTGAACCGGGAAGTGTTATAAAGACCATCACTTTTGCTATTCTTTTGGACAGAGGACTTGTCAATCCGTATGATCTGGTAAACGGACATAACGGACGTTTTAAAATCGGAAGAAAAGTTATAACGGATGAGCATAAGTTTGATTGGTTGAGTGCCGAGAACGTAATCGTGCACTCTTCAAACATCGGAATTGCGCAACTTGCACAAAAACTCTCAGGAGTAGCATTCAATCAAGGTCTGCTTGATTTTGGCTTTGCATCCAAATCTACTCCTGACCTTGTCTATGAAAAAGTGGGCTCCGTTCCTCACATAATGCAACTCGAAAATGAGATATATAAGGCTACATGCTCCTACGGATACGGCATGCGAGCAAATTTGATGCAGCTTATCCGTGCTTACAGCGTATTTAACAATAACGGAAGAATGGTTACTCCAAGGGTGGTAGAGCATTTTATAGACCAATACGACAGAGAAATCACTATTCCCGAACAGGAGCAGCCTCAGGTAATCAAAAGCTCAACTGCGCACAGAGTAAAAAAGATTTTAATCAAGACAGTCAATGAGGGAACCGGTGTAAAAGCCCAAACAGAGGGCTTAGAGATAGGCGGCAAAACTGGAACGGCGCATATAGTCGAAAATAGAAAGTATGTAAACGAATACAATACCGCCTTTATCGGTTTTGCAAATGACAAACAAAGCAGATACACCATCGGAACAATTGTCATTCGACCGAAAAAGAGCCAGTTTGCAGCTCAAACAGCAGTACCGGTCTTTAAAAATATAGTCGATACGCTGGTTGGAGATGGTTACTTAAAGCCAGATATTGTCAAGTAGTCTTGTCGTTGCTACTTTAACCTCAACCAAAATAACCGTATTGCCAATCTCAACTCGCTCAAGCCGGTTAAATTCGCGGTCTAAAATCTCTACATAAAAAATCTCTAATGGTGCTAAAACTTCTCTCATAGCGGCTCTAATCTCTTTTGCATCAACGACTCCCTTGCTTACCATGGCGCTTGAGAGTCTAAGGGAGGATGAGATTTTAAGAGCTTCAACTCTCTCATCTTTGCTAAGGTATGCATTTCTGCTGCTAAGAGCCAAACCATCTTTTTCGCGAACCGTATCGACTGGAACTATCTCAACGCTCATAAAAAGCTGCTTTGCCATTAAAGAGATAAGGTTTAGCTGCTGCGCATCCTTCTTTCCAAAATATGCTCTTGTCGGATTGACAATGTTTAAGAGCTTCATAACGACGGTTAAAACGCCGTTAAAGTGTCCCGGTCTGCTTTGGCCTTCTAAGACATAGCCTCTCACTTTTGGTGAGAGGATTGAGACTTCATCCACTCCGTAAATATCGCATGAGTTAGGGAAAAAAAGAACATCAACGCCGCTTAGCTCGCATATCTTCTTATCTGCTTCATCTTTTTTGGGGTACTTTTCTAAATCTTCGCCCTTTAAAAACTGCGTAGGATTTAAAAATATGGAGACGACTACCATCTCGTTTTGCTCTTTTGCCTTTTTTATAAGCGAGATATGCCCCTCATGCAAAGCACCCATTGTCGGTACAAAACCGACGGAGAGTTTTATGTTTTTAAGGTGCTCTTTTAACTCTAAGGGACTAGAAATAATCTTCATTTTAAGCCTCAATTTAATATAATCGCAATTATACACTATTGGATTAATTTTATGGATAATTACGAATATACGGAACTTTTAAAAAACCTTTCAAAAAAGATGAACAACATTACGGGCGTAGTTGAACCGCATAAGCTTCAAGCGCGCCTAGATGAGATTACTGAGCTTGAAAACTCTCAAGACTTTTGGACTGATGCTTCACATGCTGCAGTAATTCAAAAAGAAAAAATACAGTGCGAGAGAAAACTTAAAAAATATGCCGTTGCAAAAAATGCCATAGAAGATGCCGAAGAACTTTACGAAATGGCTAAAGACGAAAATGATGAAGATACCATCAATGAATGTTTTAAGGGTGCCCAAAAACTTGAAAATTTTATCCGTGACATGGAGATTGAAGTGCTTCTGAGCGAAGAGATGGATGCTAACAATGCCATCCTCTCCATTCATCCCGGCGCAGGAGGCACGGAGTCTCAAGATTGGGCTTCTATGCTTCTTAGAATGTATAAAAGATTTGCCGAGAGGCGCGGATGGAGCGTTGAACTACTTGACTATCAAGCAGGTGAAGAGGCCGGTATAAAAGATGTCTCTTTACTTATCAAGGGTGAAAATGCCTACGGATATTTAAAAGTTGAAAATGGAATCCATAGACTTGTCCGCATATCGCCTTTTGACTCTAATGCCAAAAGACATACATCCTTTAGCTCCGTCATGGTCTCTCCCGAGGTTGATGATGATATAAATATAGAGATAGAAGACAAAGATATTCGTGTTGATACATATCGTTCAAGCGGTGCAGGAGGGCAACATGTCAACAAAACAGAGTCCGCAATTCGTATCACGCATATAGCAACAGGCGTAGTTGTTCAGTGCCAAAACGATAGAAGTCAACATAAAAATAGGGCAACGGCTATGAAGATGCTAAAATCACGGCTTTATGAACTCGAACTTGAACATCAAAAAGCAGAAGCCGACGGCATCGCCAAAAGTGAAATAGGATGGGGTCATCAAATCCGCTCTTATGTCATGCAGCCCTATCAGCAGATTAAAGATACGAGAAGCAACATAGCATACTCAAACATAAGCGCCATACTAGATGGCGACATCGACAAGATGATTGAAGATGTGCTTATTTCTCAGAATCGCGCTTAGGTTTAGAAATAAAACTATAGCCTAAAAAAACAGCTCCAAAAATCATACTAAGTATGGTTAGATACTGGATTTGTGCCTTTTGCGCATTTTTGAGCTCCTCAACAAACTTTGAGGCTGAAGGCTCTTGATTTTGCTTTGCAGACGATGAACCGCCGCGAACACTCGCCTCCATCCTTGCAACATTCGCAGCCGCTATCTCATTTTCACTTGCCACCTCTTTTGGAGTCATCCAAAAGTATGCCGCAAAGCCAGAAACCAGCATTACCGCACCCACGACTCTAAAAATAATAATTTTATATTTTTTAAATATCTCTTTCATTTCTATACCTTCGTATAATATATTTATCAACCAAATAGTTAAAATATGGTTGTGTGTTC
>NZ_JAVVFL010000168.1:0-4769 GCF_032250635.1 Sulfurimonas sp. | reverse complement strand
GCGACACCGTAAACTCTTCTTGCCATTTTAACTCCGGCATATCCGACACTCTCTTTTATGATATTTTTTATAAATTTCTCTTTATATCTTACAAGTGTTTCACTATCCAAATAGCCCTCGACTAAGAGAGCCGACTCTCTATGCTCTGCCCAAAAATCCAGAAATTTCTCGCTAAATTTATCTAAAACCTCTTTTATAGTCACTAAAAGCCACTCTTGAAAATCTTTATCTTTTGTAACAACGACATGATAAATATAGTTGTTTACCAAGTTTGCCAAAAGAGCACCTATATCAAAGCCAAACGGTCCAACAAAGGCAAACTCCGGGTCTATCACATAGGTCTGACTCTCGTTTATCATGATGGAACCCGTATGCAGGTCTCCATGTAAAAGAGCATCGTTTTGCGTCATGAACTTATATTTTAGCTCTATAACTCTCTCTTTAAACTCCATATCTTTAAAAAGTTTTTGCGCCTCTGGATTGTTTTTTACATTTTCATTATCGTTTGTTTCATGCTCCATAAAAGGGAAACTGAAAACCAGATCTTCTGTTAGTTTACAAAGCTCTATATTGGAGTTAAACTGAGCGATAATAGCTCTTTTTTCACTACTGCTAAGATACAGAGATGATGTGTAAAAAAGCATAGCCGACATATACGTCGATATATGTTCGCTAAATTTTTCATATTTTACCCCCTCCATCAACCCTTTTCTCATAATAACATGATTGCCTAGATACTCCATAACCACAAGGCTCATATCTTCACTGGTATGGTAAATATTGGGTATAAAACTTGGGAGGATGCTGTAAAATTTCTGCAAGGCTCTTATCTCGTATGTCATTCTCTCCCGCCCCAGAGGAAACTCTTCACCCACGCATCTAAGATATGGAACTGCCTGTTTTGCTATAAGGGCTTTTTGGGGATTTTGCACAGAGCTTATTTTATATACATAGTTGAGATTGCCGTCACCGATCTCCTCTGCCGTCAAATCATCAGTGCCGAAATATGCCATAATTTTTTTTATCTTTGAGATATGCTCTATCACACTTGTTTTATCTAACTTTTTATAATCCATATTTTCCTCTTTATTTAAAAAATTGTATCATAATTCGTTTTTATTTTATTAAAAGGAGGGTTTGTGATGGGTTGGACATGTCAACATGACTACAAAGGCTACTGCAAGCTTATTAAAAAAGAGTGTGTTCCTGGAATGAAAGGGTGCATACTAAAAAGCAGCGAGTATACGTTTAGCACCGGCAGCTATGAAGAGGACAAAAAGAATCAGGATGAGAAACAAAACAGCCCTGAGATTGATTTTGCCGCTTTAGCAAGAAGCAACTAATCCCAAAACTCCAATGGATTGGGATATAAAAAAGTATACCCAAGCTCTTTAATCAACCTCTGCGACAAAACTTTCCTATTTGAAAAGCCTTGAAAATTTCCAATCTCAGAACCAAATTTTTGGCTGTTCTTTTGATGAATCTCTTTTCTTGTCGGATGCTCTGGTGCGACAAGGTTGTATATACCCTGATTTACTCCGCTCTTTATCATCATCTTTACAATATTTATCACATCGTCTCTGTGGATATAGTTGACAAAACCGTCGCTAAAATCAACAGCACTCTTCCATTTTCCCGCAACCCTATCCTCTCCCATAAGTCCGCCGAGCCTTAAAATGAGAACTCTCTCTTTTGAACCAATAAGCAAATCTTCAGCCTCTTTTATAAGAGATGTTTTTGTGATAGATGCGCTCTCATCAACGTCTGAGTCAAACTCTCTGTAGATGGATGTCGAACTCATTAAGATTATTTCACATGTAGGTTTTGTCAGTGCGGCTATTTTTTGAAGTGTCTTTAAGTAGTTGTCTTTTGTGTTTATTGCGATTATTACTATATCATTTTGCCAAAAAGGAGCGTCATCCGCAGTCGACTCCCTTGAGAAACACTCTACATCCAACTCTTTTGAAAGTTCACTAGAGAGCGGCTTTCCAAGCCAGCCACATCCGATAATTCCGACACTCTTTTTTTGGTTCATTTCTTAGGTTTGTTTGTATGGTAACTTTTTTTGATTGTTATCATCTCATAAAGAGAAACTTCTGGCATCGCCTCTTCTATGAGTTTATCGGTGTCGCTAAACTGACCTCTCATCTTCTGGATATCTTCGTATCCTGCAGGTTTAATCTCATTCATCGCTGTGCCTACAACAATCGCCCATACAAAAACAAGCATAGCCCAAACAGTTTTTTTAGCGCCTACATAAACTCCAACGAAGTGGAAAGCAAGGCTTAAAGCTACGGCAACTGCCAATATAATAGTTAGACTCATTTTACTAAACGCTCCTCTCTTGGTTTAACTACGATTCCGGCATCTTTAACCATTCCATCGCTAAAATGCTTAACGCCTATGGTCGCAAGCACCATTAACCCGCTAATGAGCAGCAGGAAAAATATTGCTAAAGAGTATCGTTTAAATATTTCCAGCATCTACTCAGTATCTTTCTTTTGCTTTGCTTCTTCTTCCATCTTAAGATCACTGCCTGTCCACTCAATACATCTTGAAGTGTGGAAATCTCTCTCATAGTCACTATTTTTAAATAGATGATCTTCAACTCTCCAGCCCAGTGCTTTAGACAAAATTACAGATCTTGCAACGGTTCTTTTCATCTTGTTTTCACAAATTATCTCTTCACCGGCATTAAACATCTCTTCAACGTTTTGCATCCTTGATGTTGTCGCATTGTAGTGCAGAGTTACCATAATCAAGACAAAAGCGCCAACAGAGAGCATCCCTCTTTTAAATGCGACCTTTGGCATAAAATCTCTAGTTGTTACAAACGCTGTAACGCTGAGAATAAAAATTCCTATTACTATATATACCGCTTCTAATTCTAAAAAAAGTTCCATTTTTATTCCTTAATTTCCATATTGTTCTTCCCAAGCGGCAAACTCGGGAGTGAAGTACTCTATTCTTACCTTCTTAAACTCTCTTGAGCTGTAAAGCGGCATGTAACTCTTTGATTCTATCTCTAATGCCATATCAGCGATAATGGCATTTGTCTCATCCGTGCTCTTTCCGTGAACCATTGTAAAAAGGTTATATGGCCAATTTGCATATTTTGGGCGAAGATAGCAGTGAGAAACTGCGCTAAATGCAGCAGCTTTCTCTCCTATAGCTTCTCCTTTTTCTTCATCAATATCCCAAACTACCATAGCATTAGCGCTAAAGCCTGCTTTTCTATGGTTGAGAATTGAAGCAAATCTTCTCATAACTCCCGCTTCTTGAAGCTCATTTAAGATGCCAAAAAAAGTGTCATAATCGATACCAAGCTCATCTACTGTCTTCTTAAACGGCTCGCTTATCATCTCTATGTCATATTGAGCGCTTCTTATTACTGCATGATGAAGAGGAGTAAGCTCTATTTCAGTATGTTTGACTCTTTTTACTTCCTCTTTTTTCTCATCTTTGCCAGTAGTGTTTAGCTTTACGTTGATCTTAAAAAGCTTCAGTGTAGGAAGCATAATATACTCCTCTGCTCCCGTAGCTTCTGCCAGAACCTCTAGCGTTTTTTCAAGACCTAGTTTAGAGTTTGGAGCAACTGCGAGCGTAAACCAGATGTTAAAATCGTGATTTCTCTCATAATTGTGTGATATTCCAGGATGAGAGTTTATAATCTTTACCGCATCACTTATCTTCTGTGCAGGAATTTTAAATGCTACCAAAGAGGAGATATAGCCCAATCTTTTTGTGTCAAATATTGCTGACGTTTGACGTATAATATTGCTTTTTTTCTGCTCTTGCAAAATGCTAAGAACCTCATCTTCACTCATATTTAATTCATCAGCTATAGCCTTAAACGGTCTTTCAACCAAAGGAAATTTCTTTTGAATGCGTGATAAAATTTCATCCTTCATATATATTACAGTTCCATTCATTATTTTTATTTATGTCGATTGTAATCTAATTTCAATTAATCTAAGTTGATATCTATCAATAAGAGTTTTAAAAAAAGTATGATACTATGTCACTCAAACAGAGACGAAAAGAGATAGATTGAGTTATTTTCCGGCCTTCTTAAAACTTGAAAATAGAAAAATTCTAATAGTCGGTGGCGGTGTTATCGCTTTTGAGAAGTTAAAGCATCTTTTAGATTTTACATCCGATATCTCTGTAATAGCGCTTGAGCTCTCTGATGAGATGCAGAAGATGGTAGAAGAGAGAAATCTTCATTTTCTAAAAAGAGGTTACAAGAGAGGCGATATTAAAGATTTTGCAATTGTTGTCGTTGCAATTGATGATATCCCCCTTCAAGCAGAAATATTTAAAGAGTCAAGGCACTACAACTGCCTTTGCAACTCTGTTGATTCAGTAGATTATTGTGATTTTATTTTTCCATCATATATAAAAAAAGATGATTTAACTATTGCCATATCTACATCCGGAGCTTCTCCGGCTATTGCAAAACATCTGAAAAAATATCTTCTAAAGCTGATTCCATCAGACATTGCTGTTTTTTTGAAAGAGATGAGAAGCCTAAGAGAGAGTTTGCCAAAAGGCAGAGAGAGAATGAATATGCTTGATAAAAAAGCAGAAGATTATATACAAACATGGAGCAAAAAATGAGTATGAAAAAAGCGTTAATATTTGGGTTCTTTACAGCCTTTCTAATCTTGGGAGTAGTCTCAATGAAAAGAGCGATGCCTGAGGCAAAAGAGGAGCGTATATATCAAGCCATAAAGGTTTACAGCCCTTACACGGTAGAGAAAAAAGTA